>DATMXV010000216.1:0-4313 GCA_035561335.1 Desulfitobacteriaceae bacterium | reverse complement strand
GACCTATTAGAGCAGGAGCTTGCCCAATGGCAGACCAAGAAAAAGTCCTTGATGCAGCTCTTATTAACAGGAATCTTGCGAGTAAATATATAGACTCTTGAGAGGAGGTGAAAAAAAAGATGCCCGGAGATACACACCATGTTGTCCCTAATCAGACAGAGGGGGATGGGATATCAAACGCGGCGGTGCGGACAGAGCCGGTGCTCATGCCGATACTAAAGCCGAAGCCGAGAGAATCGGTCGGAAGATCAGCCGAAATTAGGGGAACCAAGTTAGTCATTCACGACCAAGCTAGCAAAATTCAGTGTTCGGACAGCCATGGTAATGATCCCTGTAGTCTTACTTCATAATAAATTTCAAACAACGGAGGAATCTTGTATGCCGGACCACACAATATTCAACGAACGACCGGAGTCTCAGGATCGTGCGATCAGTCAGCTTCAGGCCATGGGATATCAATACATACCGAGAGCCGAGGCCGAGCAAAAGAGAGGACGACTCTCTGCTGTCGTTTTTCCTGATGTCATGAAGGAATTTATGTCTGGCCAGTCTTTTCGTTACCGCGAAAAATTAACGAGTTTTTCTGACCGCTCCATATATACGGCCATTCGCGATTTGGATGTTCATTTGGAGCGGGGGTTGATGTACGCCGGCAAGATAATATATGAAAGCCTTCTTTTTGGTAAGAGCTGCGAGGAGGAACTATTCGATGGAGGACGGCAGTCCTTTGACCTATCCTATATTGACTGGGAGCATCCCGAGAAAAACATTTGGCAGGTTACCGATGAGTTCTCCGTTGAGCGCCAAAACGGGAAGTTTGCCCGCCCTGATATTGTGATCTTTGTTAACGGTATTCCGCTTGCCGTCATTGAGTGTAAAAAATCCGGGATAGACGTAGATGAAGGCGTTAAGCAAAATATTCGTAATTGGCAGTCTGAATTTATCCCGCATCTTTTTAAATATGTCCAGCTTGCTATTGCCATGAATCCGAATGAGGTCAAGTACGGTACTGCCGGAACGCCGCAGGAATTCTTCTCTACGTGGATGGAGCTCGGCAAGGATAATAAGATTTGGCGAACTGACTCGGCCAAGCGCTATACTGGTGAAAGTCTCGTTACCGAGCAGGATAAGGCGATCGTTTCCTTACTTTCCAAAGAGCGGTTGCTTTCCCTGATCCGTAATTACATTCTTTATGATAACAATATTAAAAAGATTGCCCGTTATCAGCAGTTTTTCGGCGTGGAAAATACCATGCGCCGCCTCAAAGGCGAGGACGGAAGCAGTTCCCGCGGCGGTGTTATCTGGCATACGCAAGGCAGCGGGAAGTCGCTGACGATGGTTATGCTTACAAAGCGCATTATAGCCGACCGCGCGATCAAAAATCCCCGGTTTGTCCTGGTCTGCGATCGCCTTAATCTGGTCAGGCAGCTGCGGGATAATTTTATCAATACCGGGATGCAACCCAGTGAGGCCACTACTGGCAAGGGTCTGATGACGCTGCTGAAAAACAAGGGAGAAACAATAATTACCTCTACCATTAACAAGTTCGAGAATGCCGCCCGGGGTCGGACAAAGGTCACAGATGACAATATTTTTCTGCTCATAGATGAGAGCCATCGTAGTCACACTGGTGAATTCCACAACATGATGAATGAAGTTTTGCCGAATGCAATTAAGATTGGCTTTACCGGTACACCCCTGTTAAAGAAGAATAAAAATAATACCTTCCGTAAGTTTGGAGAATTGATTGGCGAACCGTATCGTTTTGAGGATGGCATCCGTGACGGCGTTATTGTTCCCCTTGTCTACGAGGGCCGCTATATTCCGCAGTCCGTCCCCAATAAGAAAATTGATGATTATCTGAAATATATTCTGACGCCGCTTAATGAGAGGCAGCAGGAGGATATGCGGCAAAAGTGGAGCCGTTTTCTCCCTTTGGCGCAAACGGAGCAACGCCTGGCGATGATTGCTTTTGACATCCACGAGCATTTCACTACCTATTGCAAGCCACGTGGCTATAAAGCGATGGTAGCGGCATCCTCCCGCCCTGCGGCAATCGACCTGCAACACGCCGTAAATCGGCTTGGCGGTGTACGCGCCGCCGCCCTGATTTGCGATGAATTCGTTGAATCCGAAGGCTATGAAGGCGTTTCAACAACCCAGAATAAACAAAAAATCAGAGACTTTTTTAAAAATGAAGTGGAACCGCGCTTTGGGCCGAAGCATGAAGACTATGAAGACTATGTCAAGAACAACATTGTTGGGGGCGACGATGTTGACATCGTCATTGTTAAGGATATGCTGCTGACCGGTTTTGATGCGCCTCCGTTAGGAGTTCTGTATGTCGATAAATCCATGAAAGATCATACTTTACTTCAGGCAATTGCCAGAGTAAACAGAGTCTGGCAGGGTAAGGATTTCGGCTTGATTGTCGACTATTGGGGGTTGTTTGCCAAATTAAACACAGCGCTGGAGATGTACAGCGATACCGAATCAGGATTCTCCGGCTTTGACGCTTCTGATTTACAGGGCTCCATTTATACGGCTAATGAACAAAAGGAAGCATTATTTAAAGCATATTCCGCGTTGTGGGCCTTCTTTAATTCTGCAGAATTCGAGCGTGATAATCCAAGAGCCTGGCAGGCATTCTTTGAACGGGATAATGAGGACGAAGCTGTTTTGCTTCGTAAAACCTTCTATGAAAAATTAGCTGCCTTTTCCAAATTAATAGGGCTTGCTATGGGAAGTTCTTCCCTCTACGAATTAATAGGTTTTGATATAATGCAAAAGTACAAAGCTGACCTGCTTTTCTTTCAGAAACTACGGGCTGCGCTCATGAAAATTTATGCTGAAAAAGTAGAATTCAGTAAATATGAGGATGGTATCCGCAGTCTGCTTAATACCTTCGTTGGCGCTGACCCGGTCGAAATTTCGGTTGAGCCGGTTGCGATCCACGATAAAGCGGCGATGGATAAGCAACTTAACGAGATCGACGGTCAAAAGGCCAAAGCGGCTTATATTCGCACCAGGCTGGTTTCAGAACTGGAAGCGCGCAGATATGAAGATCCACTCCTCTTCAAACGCTTTTCGGAGCGTATTCAGGAAACTTTGGCTGAATATCGGACATCCCGCAATGAGAATGCTTATCTTGCATCCCTGCGCAAGATGGCCGATAACGTACGCGAGGGTTTTGTCGGCCATACCTACCCTCTATGTATTGACGGCGATAATGACGCCAAAGCGTTCTATGGAGTGGTTGCAGATGGATTAAAAGCCCATCATGCCGAACCGGATGAGAGCTTTGACAAAGAAGTCGGCAAGCTGGCTTTAGAAATAAATATGGCGATTAAATCTCTTGCCCGGGTTGACTGGCGTTCGAGTACGGCTATTAATAAAAAAATGAAGCAAGCTTTAGACGATTTGATTTGGGATTTTTCTGATGAACATGGGCTTGATTTGTCGCCTGAGGAAATAGATCTTTTTATTGAAAATGCGATGAAAACTGCAATGAGCAGGTATTAAGATGAATTACGATGTAAAGATCGGCAGTAAAACCATTTCTGTTCTGGTTACCCGCAAGAGCATCAAGAAGGTAAGGTTAAAAGTATTTCCTTCCGGCGGGATCTGCATCTCGGTCCCCCTTGATACACCGGATGAATGGATAAGCAAGTTCTTGAAGGAGAAGCAGGAATGGATTAGAGATAAGGTTTCTCAATTCGAAAAAACAAAAGCCATAGAAAAAGAGCTAAATATTCGCTCAGGAGTTTCGACCCGGATATTGGGCAGGCAATTAATAATTCAGATCGAAAACGCCAGTCAAAAGCGGATAAGGAGAAGCGACAACAAGTTATTCCTTTATACGCCGAACCCGCAGGACCAGGCGAAGGTTGACAAGCAGTTTAACAATTGGTGGCAGCGGTCCTCAAAAGAATATTTTATCAGTGTTCTTGATAAGTTATACCCAATTATCAGGAAACATGGCATAGATAAACCGGAAATAGTTGTTAAAAAAATGTCTACTCTCTGGGGAAGTTGCAGCCGGAAAACAGGCAGGATTTATTTGAATTTCTATCTTTACAGAGCTTCACGCCCCTGCATTGAATATGTAATATTGCACGAATTGACTCATTTTCTATATCCTCGCCATAACAAAGACTTTAATAACTTCATCACCATACATATCCCGGACTGGAATGACCGGAAAAAACAGTTGGATTACGAAATAGTACTGGGAATCTGAATATTGTTTTTGTTTAATAGAGGTATGCAGCATAATCAGTATGTTTTATCTGGGATAGATCGTAATACAATAA
>DATMXV010000215.1:0-11418 GCA_035561335.1 Desulfitobacteriaceae bacterium | reverse complement strand
GAAGTTTATGTTCCTGAGAAACCAAAGAATAATGAACAGGGGACAAAATTTAATTATTTGAAAGCTGCCGAGGAAACTATAACGATAAATGAAAATTTAACAATCGATGAGGTACTGGCAATCGCCGAAGATTCAAATATCCCTTTAAGAATCAGAAGGGCCTGGCAGTTGCCGAATTCCAGTTTATTAGATGAATTACAGACAAAAACTGCTGTTCAGGAAACTGAATTATCCAAACAGCTTGAAGGTGTCCTGCAAAACTTTGGAATAACAGCAAAAGTCATTAGGGTTACCAGGGGACCGGTAATTACCAGATATGAACTTGTACCTGCCCCAGGAGTTAAAATCAGCAGAATTGTTAATTTAGCTGATGATATTGCCTTGGGTTTAGCGGCAAGGGAAATCCGAATTGAAGCACCTATACCCGGAAAATCTGCTGTGGGAATTGAGGTCCCAAACAAAAATCCTCGGGCCGTACCTTTCAGGGAAGTTTTAGAAACCCCCGTCTATGAGCAGAATACTTCTAAATTAAAAGTCGCTTTGGGTAAAGATATTGCAGATCAGCCGGTAATTGCCGATCTCTCTAAGATGCCTCATCTGTTAGTAGCAGGGGCAACAGGTTCCGGTAAAAGTGTTTGTATAACTGCTTTGATTAATTCATTATTGTTTAACGCTACACCGGATGAAGTTAAATTATTATTTATTGATCCCAAAGTGGTAGAGTTGAATAATTATAATGGAATTCCTCATCTTCTGGCCCCGGTTGTTACAGATCCTAAAAAAGCTGCTGTAGCCCTGAAATGGATTGTTAAGGAAATGGAAACCCGTTATGAACTTTTTGCTGCGGCAGGAGTCAGGGATATTGAACGCTACAATAAACTTAAAGCAGCCGAAAGCGCTGAGGAACCTGCTCTGATGCTTCCCTGGATTGTTGTTATCATTGACGAACTGGCAGATCTGATGTTGGTTGATGCCGGCCAGGTAGAAGAGGCAATCTGCCGCATAGCTCAAATGGCCCGGGCTGCGGGTATCCACTTGGTTATTGCTACCCAAAGACCTTCGGTTGATGTTATCACAGGAATTATTAAAGCTAATATACCCAGCCGGATTTCGTTTGCCGTGACTTCGTCGATTGATTCGCGGACAATCCTTGACACAACAGGCGCCGAGAAGCTTTTAGGAAAAGGTGATATGTTTTATTCACCCCAAGGTATAAATAAACCGCAGCGTGTGCAAGGCTGCCTTGTTAATGATGAAGAAGTTCAAAGAATTATTACCTATTGGAAATCACAGGGAAAACCTGAATATTTGGATCCGGGTCATCTTTTCTCCGAAAATAAAACTGAAGAAGCCAACGGGCCTGATGACAGTTTGTTTTTTAGTGCCGGTCAACTGTTCATTAGTTCCGGCATCGCATCAGTTTCTTATCTGCAAAGACGATTAAAATTAGGCTATGCCCGTGCTGCCCGTTTAATGGATAAGTTGGAGGAATCCGGTGTTGTCGGAGGTTATGAGGGCAGTAAACCCCGGCAAATCCTTCTGACTTTAGATGAATTTAATGAGCGTTTTGGTAACCGCTAAATATATAAAATTCAACAGGGAAGACTTTTTTGCTTGTAAAAAAAGTCTTCCCTGTTTTTACTTCCATAACCAAAACAGCTCTGCAGTTTGCAAAATAACGCATGAAGTGGGGATTAATGGATATAATTTATAGTATGCAAAAAAACTCGAAAAACGGAGCGGAGTATGAATTTTATAGAAAGTGTAGATTTAAGTAATCCTTTACGTGATATAGGCTTGAATCGGGAAGATCTTTTAGAACATGCCCTGGAAATTGCACATTATCATGCACAAAGCGGAGTCTGGAATATTAAAAAGAAACTATTGCCCCGTACTAATCAAAATATGGAATATCTGAAAGCTGCCTATCAGCAGATTACCGCTTATGTCCAGAATACAGGCGATATGGTCCCTGCAGCGGAATGGTTTTTAGATAACTATTATATTCTTAAAGATATTAGGGCGGAATTAAAAAAAAGCCTCCCTCGAAAATACCAGAAAGAGCTTCCTCATTTAGCAGGGGGGAATTATCAGGGCTATCCGAGGGTTTATGCTTTAATGATAGAATTTGTGGAACATACGGACAGTCAGCTGCAAGGGGATGCCCTTAAAGAGTTTATTAATACTTATCAGTCCCAAATTCCCTTGTCAAGCGGTGAATTATGGGCTATTCCAACCATGCTGAGAATTGTCTTGCTGGAAAATATTCGGAGGCTGGCTGAACAAATAGTTTTTACGCAAAACGAACGCCGGGCTGCTGAAAAATGGCTGGAACCTTTTTTTAAAAGCGAAAAAGGGCCGAAACATTGGGAAAAAATCCTTGAAAAAATGAGTGCGCCGCCTGCTCTTTCTACTACCTATGCCGAAATATTGCTTAGACGGATAAGAGATTTGGGTGTTGAAGGAAAACCTATTCTTTGCTGGTTGGATAAAGTAGTTGCCAAACAGGATACAACCGTAGAAGACTTGGCAAAACTCGAACATCAAAGACAAGCTATGTATCAGGTTACTATGGCGCATGCTATAACCAGTTTGCGGTTTCTTTCCGATGAAGACTGGCCTCATTTCTATGAGGAAATTAGTTTAGTGGAAAAAATGCTGGAGTCTGATCCCAGCGAAGTCTTTACTAAAATGGATTTCAATTCCCGTGATATATACCGGCATCATATTGAAAAATATGCTCGCCGTTTTCGGATAACAGAATTAATTGTCGCCAAAGTTGTACTTCGTTTAGCGCGAAGAGCCGAAAAAGATAATGATTTACAGAAGACCCATATCGGTTATTATCTGATCGGACCAGGAAGGGACAGTTTGGAAATTGAACTTGAAAAAGACTGGGGAGGATTTCGTCAATCCTGGGGCAATCTGAAACGAATTTTAAAAAGACATCCCCAAGCTATATATTTTAATGCGATAGTTTTAAACTGTTTAATATTGTTTTATGTTCTACTGGCTAATATAGATCAACGCTGGAACTTAAGCCCAGGCTATAAATTGCTTGTTTTTTTAGCCATTGTTTTTCCTGTTGGCGGTATGGTAATTAATTTGCTGAATTGGTTATTTACCTCCATATTGAATCCCACATTTTTACCCAAATTGGAATTGAGCAAAGGCATACCGAAAAATTATCGAACTATGGTAGTTGTTCCCACACTTTTACCAAATGTCCCCAGAGTCAGGGAATTAATAGAACAACTTGAGGTTTATTATTTAGCCAATCAAAGTCCCAATTTGCATTTTGCTCTCCTTGGAGATTTTACAGATGCTGATTCACCGGTAATGTCTGCTGATGAAGAAATCGTTCTTGCTGCCACCCAAGGTATTGAGTCACTGAACAGAAAATATGGCGACGGAATTTTCTATTTCTTTCATCGCCATAGGCTTTGGAATCCTGCCGAGGGTGTATGGATGGGCTGGGAACGCAAGAGGGGAAAAATAATTGAGTTCAATCGGCTCTTACGGCAAAGTGGACAAACAAGTTATAGTATCAAAATTGGAGATCTTTCTGTTCTGAATTCAGTACGCTATGTAATAACCTTAGATGCCGATACCCAGCTTCCCAGAGGCACTGCCCAAAAGCTTATTGGAACTATTGCGCATATCTTGCATATTCCCCGTTTAAATGATGACAAAAGTAGGGTGATTGAGGGATATGGGATCATCCAACCTCGGATCAATGTTTCGATTCTAAGTGCCGCCGGTTCATATTTTTCCAGGATTTCTTCCGGAAAAGTTGGGGTTGATCCCTACACTTGCGCGGTTTCCGATATTTATCAAGACTTATTTGGTGAAGGAATATTTACCGGTAAAGGAATATATGATGTTGATGTTTTTCATCAGGTAACAGGTGATGTTTTTCCGGAAAATGCCATATTAAGCCACGATCTCTTAGAAGGCCTTTACGCCCGGGCAGGTCTGGCAACAGACATTGAATTGGTCGATGGTTATCCGCAAAAATATCATGCATTTGCCCGCCGTTTGCATAGATGGATCAGAGGGGATTGGCAAATCTTTTTTTGGTTGTTCAAAGAATTACCTTTAATATCAAAGTGGAAAATTTTTGATAACTTGCGGAGAAGTATTGAGGCTCCTGCTCAATTACTGCTGATAGTCCTGGCTTTTACAATTTTGCCGGGTAACCCTTGGTTCTGGGTAAATATCGTAATCCTGGAAGTGTTTTTCCGGACGATTTTATGTATCATGACAGATATTGTGAGTGAAGATGCCAATAATATTGTTTTAGCAGAAAATATTCGGGAAAGCCTTATCCAGGCCTTACTGAAATTTGTTTTTATCCCGTTCCAGGCTTATATTGCTATAGATGCGATAATACGCAGTTTGCACAGGCAACTGTTTACACACAAACATTTACTTGAATGGGAAACTGCTGATGCGGCTGAAAGGCGTTTGGATTTAAGCCTGAAAACATTCTGGAAACATATGTGGCCGGCTATTGCCTTTGTCTCCAGCTTCGCAGCATTAGGAATCTTCTATTTTCCCGGTAAAATATCCGGTTTTTTCCCCATAGCTATCCTTTGGTTCAGTTCGCCCTGGATAGCCTATAAGATCAGCTTGCCTCTAAAAGAAGGAACAGAAGAATTGTCAGCACAGGAGGAAACGGAGGCAAGATCCTGGGCTCGCAGAATTTGGGCTTTTTTTGAAGTCTATCTCAACCGGGAGGATAATTGGCTGCCACCCGACAATGTTCAATTTGATCCTCCCAAAGGAGAAGCTCACAGGACCTCGCCGACTAATATCGGCCTGGCCTTACTAGCGAATTTATCTGCCAGGAATATAGGATTTCTTTCCTTATCAGAAACACTGGCAAGAGTTGACAGAACACTGGGAACCCTGGAACAGCTGGAACATTGGAAAGGACATTTCTATAATTGGTATGACACCTATACTCTTAATGCCTTACATCCTTTGTATGTTTCTACTGTAGACAGCGGTAATTTAGTTGTCTACCTGATTACCTTAAAATCAGGTTTAAATGATATTATGAATAAACCTGTCCTGAATCTTAAAATAGCCAGAGGGCTCTTGGATACCTATGACTTAATTTTGAATGAATGGGAGGGTGAGCCTGAAGGTGATTTAGTTGCTTTTGGCCAGGAATTAAATAGGATTAATGAAGGACCGGATTTCGACCTTAAAGCCTGGCATGAGTTACTTAAGGCTTTTCCCGGGATTAATATTAAATCTTTATCTGAGGAAGCAGCCTTTTGGTATAGCCGTCTCCGGGAAATGGTTTATCTCTATCTTGAGGAACTGGAAAAAATTTGTCCCTGGCTGGAATATTCTGAGGATCAGGAAGACTATTATGGCTGTCAGTTTAATGATTTGCTTCTGAACTCAGATTCCGGGTTTACTTTACAGCAATTAACAGAATATTATACCCAAATACTCAACAATAACCCTGCTGTTTCAACTGCCATGGAAATTAAACATGCCATCGGGAACATTAATAACCTGCAAATATTGGCAGAAAACTTACAAGAACGTTTAAACAATATTATTATGAGTACGGATTTTCGTCCCCTGTATGATAAGGATCGTCAAATTTTTTCTATCGGTTACCGGTTGGCCGAGGGTGTTTTGGACAAGTCTTATTATGACCTCTTAGCTTCTGAAGCCCGGCAAGCCAGTTTCATTGCCATCGCCAAAGGGGATATACCTCATAGCCATTGGTTTAAACTTGGCCGTACCTTAACTAAAGTTTTAAGCAAAAGAAGCCTGGTTTCCTGGAGTGGTACGATGTTTGAATTTCTCATGCCTCTCCTGGTAATGCGTAATTATTCCGGCACGTTATTAGATGAAACATATAAGTCTGTAATTTCGATTCAAAGAAGATATGGCTTGAAGAAAAAAGTTCCCTGGGGAATTTCGGAATCCGGTTATTATGATTTTGACGCCCACCTGAACTATCAATATAAAGCTTTTGGTGTTCCGGGATTAGGCCTGAAACGCGGTTTGATTCAAGATCTGGTTATCTCACCGTATTCAACTTATTTGGCTTGTCTGGTTACAAAGCACCAGGCCCTTAAAAATATCAGGGAAATGATCAAATCAGGCTATGGAGGACGATATGGATTATTTGAGGCAATTGATTATACAGTGGAACGAATACCCTCTGATCAACCATTTAGAGTAATAAAAAGTTTAATGGCTCATCACCAGGGGATGAGTTTTCTTGCCTTGAATAATGTTCTAAGCAATAATTTCCTTCAGCTGTGTTTTCATGCCAATCCAATGGTTCAGGCAACCGAGCTTTTATTGCAGGAACGTGCACCTGTAATAACTTCAATAGTCCCGCAGACCGGGGAACAAATAATCACCCGGGAAGGAGGATACCCTCTTGCGGACGATGGGAAACGTTTTGTATCTCTCTTTTCAGCAGATTCTCTTATTCCGATCACAAATTTCATTTCCAATGGGCAATATTCAGTGATGGTAACCAATGCAGGTTCCGGTTACAGCCGCTGCAAAAATATTAATATTACCCGTTGGCGTGAAGATGTAACCCGTGATCCCTGGGGTATCTATTTCTATATCCAAAACTTAAACTCCGGTTCTGTTTGGTCGGCAGCCCATCAGCCCTGCGGGGATTCGGGTGAAGCATATAAGGTTACTTATGCTCCTGATAAGATAGAGTTTTGCCGGAAGGACGGAAATATCGCGACCCGGATGGAAATAGTTGTTTCTCCCGAAGATCAAGTGGAAATACGCCGTATTTCCTTAACAAACCACAGCCTGTATGACCGGACTATAGAAATAACCAGCTATTGTGAAGTCGTTTTAGCAGGAGCAAATGAAGATTTAGCTCATTCTGCTTTTGAGAACCTGTTTGTGGAAACAGAATTCCATCATAAGACTTTATTGGCAGCAAAACGTCCTCGCGGAGAAAATAAACCAAGACTATGGTTAATGCATACTGTTGTTACAGAAGGCCAGGAAATAGGATGCTTACAGTATGAAACCGACAGGGCAAAATTTATTGGCCGGGGTTGTACCTTAGCAGAACCACACGCTTTAAAACTCAGTCAGCCTTTATCAAATACAGTTGGTGCTGTATTAGACCCTATCATGAGTTTACGGCAGCGTGTCCTGATCAAGTCAGGACAGACTGCGCGGGTTTCCTTTGCTTTTGGTATCGCTGAAAACCGGGAGGAAATTATTCATATAGCCGAAAAGTACCGTGATCCTATTGCTGTTAACCGGACATTTGAATTAGCCTGGACCCATAGTCAAATGGAGCTTCGCCATCTGAACCTCACACCTGCCTTGGCCAATGAAGCTATGGGTTTAGCGGGAAATTTACTATACCTTAGCCCTTGCCGCCGGGATTATGCAAAATGTTTGGAACAAAATTACAAGGGGCAATCTGCACTATGGCCCTATGCAATCTCCGGTGATCTGCCAATAGTATTGGTGCGTGTCCAGAACCTGCAGCATCTGGACCTGGTCCGGCAGCTTCTGGTTATTCATGAATATTGGAGACTCAAAGGAATTTCGGCAGACCTGGTGATTTTAAATGAAGATGAAAGCGGTTATGTCCGGGTATTGCAGGATACTTTACGGGATTTGGTTTCAATGGGCTATGCCAGGGAATTAATTAATCGCTCGGGAGGAGTATTCCTTTTGCAGAAAGAATTAGTTCCTGCTGAAAATATTTCTTTGCTTTGTTCTGTAGCCAGAGTTGTTTTCTCTGGAGAAGAGGGGTCATGTTCGATTCAGTTCCGCAAAAGAAGCCAGGCTTTAATCTTAAATCCTGAATCTTCCAGGGAAACAGAAACCAAAAGTGAAAACCGGCTGATAAGCGAGCCTAAACGGAAAAAAATAAGTTCCAAAATAATTGACGGCATTCTCAACAAAAATACCAGTCTGGTCTTTCCTAACGGTTTGGGGGGATTTGCGGAAGACAGCGGGGAATATGTTATCGAATTAAATGAAGGTATAAATACTCCTTTGCCATGGATAAACGTTATCGCCAATCCCGGGTTTGGTTTTCAGGTATCTGAATCGGGATCAGGTTATACCTGGTCATTAAACAGCCGGGAAAATAAACTTACCCCCTGGAACAATGACCCTGTAAAGGATTCACCTGGAGAAATCCTGTATCTGCGTGATGAAAGCACAAATCATGTTTGGTCGCCTACACCTTTACCTATCCGGGAAACTGAAAAATATGTAATTAGACATGGTCAGGGATATTCAGTCTTCCGGCACCTTAGTCATGGAATTAATCAGGAATTGCTGATGTTTGTTCCTTTGCACAAACCTCTTAAGATTACCAGGCTGAAACTACAAAATCTCACAAAAAGGAAAAGGGAAATTTCTGTTATCCAGTATATTGAATGGGTACTTGGTGAGGCCAGGGAACGGACTGCCCCGTATATTGTTACGGAATTTGATAAGACTAACAATGTTTTAACAGCACGCAATGTTTTTCAGGAAGAATTCAGTAATCGGATTGCTTTTCTTTCGATAGCTGAAGGGCCGGTTTTGTCTTATACAGGGGACCGCAAAGAATTCATCGGCCGGAACGGAAATTTGGAATATCCTGCTGCCTTATATACACAATCTTTATCTGAAAATGCAGGTGCAGGTCTGGATCCTTGCGGCGCTTTACAGGTGTCTGTAACTTTAGAAGCAAACGAGGAGAAATATGTGACTTTCTTCTTGGGAGAGGCGGGAAATCATGAAGAAGCCCTCTCGTTGCTCAGGGAGTTTAAGGTACCTGAAAAGATTGACACTACTTTGCAGGAAGTGAAAAATTTTTGGGATAATATCTTAAATAAGTTGAAAGTCCACACCCCTGAGAAGTCTATGGATATTTTACTGAATCGCTGGCTTCTTTATCAGACTATTGTTTGCCGTTTGTGGGCCCGTTCGGCTTTTTATCAATCCGGAGGCGCCTATGGTTTCCGGGATCAGCTTCAGGATGTTATGCCCCTGGGGATAATTGCGCCTGAGATAGCCCGGGAACAAATTATCCGTCATTGTGCCCGCCAATTTGTCGAAGGTGATGTTCAACATTGGTGGCATACCGAAAAAGGCAAAGGCATCAGAACAAAATTCTCTGATGATTTATTATGGTTACCTTATGTATTGGCAGATTATGTGGAACATACCGCTGATTTAAGTATTCTGGACGAAGAGGTACATTTTTTGGAAGATGACCTTTTGCCTGACGATGTGTATGAAAGATATTCAATTCCCAAAATATCCAGGGAAAAAGGCACTGTTTACGAACATTGCCTGCGAGCGCTCAAACATGGTCTGCGTTTTGGAGAGCGCGGTTTACCGTTAATTGGTTCCGGGGATTGGAATGACGGTTTTAGTAATATTGGACTTCAGGGTAAAGGAGAAAGCGTCTGGTTAGGATGGTTTATTATTTCGACATTAAAAAGATTCATTAATATTTGCCGTCTTCGCCATGATAATGAAAGCGCTGATTACTGTCTTCAAATTATTAATGATCTGGAAAGGGATATTGAACTTAACGGTTGGGATGGCGGATGGTACCGCAGAGCATATTTTGACGATGGCACTCCCTTAGGGTCTGTTCATAATGCTGAATGTCAAATTGACTCTCTTGTTCAATCATGGGCTGTTCTTTCCGGATCAGCCAGGCCAAGCAGGGCTAAGGATGCAATGCTTGCCTTGGAACACTACCTTTGGCAAAAAGAAGAAGGAATATTATTACTGCTTACACCACCTTTTAATCATGATTATTTGGAGCCCGGTTATATTAAAGGATATGTACCGGGAGTACGGGAGAACGGCGGCCAATATACACACAGTGCTATTTGGGTTATGCTGGCATTTATAAAAATGGGGGAAGCTGATAAAGCCATTGAGTTATTCCATATGCTTAATCCAATTAATCATACACGAACTAAGTCCGAGGTTGCCCATTATAAAGTCGAACCTTATGTAATGGCAGCAGATGTTTATGCTAATAATCCACATGCCGGACGCGGCGGCTGGACATGGTATACCGGAGCAGCTGGCTGGATGTATCAAGCAGGTATAGAAAGCATCCTGGGTTTTAATCTCTCAGGTAATAAACTTGTTTTCGAGCCCTGTATTCCAAAAAATTGGCCGGGTTACCGGATTGAATATCGCTATAAATCAACACAGTATACCTTTAATATCCGGAATCCACAGCGCAAAATGACGGGAGTAAAAAAGATTGTCTATGATGAAAAAATTAGTGAAGATAAAATCATTTTCCTTGAAGATGACGGAAAAGAACATTTTGTTGAGGTAATAATGTAAGATAAAAACGCATACCAAAACAGGAACTAACCGCATAGGGTTAGTTCCTGTTTTCTGTACCCTTTACTCCCAGGCTCCCATGCCGCTGATGCGGCACCATCAGAAGGATAAAAATTAAACGTAGGGAGATTCAAGTGTAAAGAGAACCGTTTTCGCGGAGGAGCGTAAGCGAACGAAACGGAGCAACGTTAAGTAGTAAAGCAATATCTATTGCTGCAGGTATTACAGTATGATAAGCTGTCATAAATAATATAATCCTTAAAGTAATCAGGATCATCATTATCTTAATCATTTAAAAAATAAATCTCTTGTGTGAATCAAGCGCATAGGAAAGGGGAAAATTTATGTGCTTGTATATTTTTGCCTATGAGTCACATTCTAATTATCGTTTAATTCTAGCCTCAAACAGGGATGAATATTATGAGCGGCCAACAGAAAAAGCTCATTTTTGGGAAGCTTCTCCCTCTGTTTTGGCCGGCAGGGATATGGAAAAATGCGGTACCTGGATGGGAATTACAAAAACAGGCCGTTTTGCTGCAGTAACAAATTATCGTGATCCTTCTCAACAACTATCAGGGGCTGATTCCAGAGGGACCTTGGTCAGTAACTTTCTTTGTAAAGATATTTCTCCCGAAGATTATATGCTGGAGGTTATTAAAAAGCGAACTTATTATAACGGTTTTAACTTATTGCTTGCTGATTCGTCCAAATTCTTATATTACAACAAAAATTCAGCTTCACCAGTGGTTCTTAAACCGGGAATTTATGGTTTAAGCAATCATTATTTAAATACTCCCTGGCCCAAGGTAAAAAAAAGCAGACAAGCTTTGGTTAATTATTTAAAAGACCATCCAATTGTTCAAGCTCAATCCCTGTTTGAAATTTTAGCAGATCAGGAAACTGCTCCGGAGATTGAATTGCCTGACACCGGTATTGGTCTGGAACGCGAAAAGATGTTATCGTCAATCTTCATTCAAGGAACTGATTACGGTACCAGGTCGTCTACTATCATATTAATAGACCGGAATAATCATGTCTCATATCAGGAAAGAAGTTTTGGCGGGAGTCTTAATG
>DATMXV010000214.1:0-14123 GCA_035561335.1 Desulfitobacteriaceae bacterium | reverse complement strand
GTGTAAGACTATATAAAAGTTATCGAATACCCATAACCCCTTGTTGTTTGTGTTATTTTTCTAATTTAAAAGCAATTGGTTATTTGCTGAATTGCGAGTCAGGGGTTTTAGATATAAAGTTACGACCTTTAACAATTTACGGGGGTTTTTGCTTGTTTTTAGGCAAATTCAACAATATCCAAAAGTTTAATAATGTGGTCCTTGGTTATACAGTCATCTTTAAGTATTTTATTTGTTAATAAGGCTTTACAATATTCCTGAATAGAGCAGATGGAAAGAGCACTATTCATATCTTCACCCGCATCTTTTTCGAAAAAAACTATTTGGTTATCATTTAACAGCCAGGAAATATGAAACAAGCCGTTTTGGCCAGTAAAAGATAAAAAGGAATCTTTGGAAACACATCTTTTAGGTAATTCGTTAAGCATAAGATTTCCCTCCAAAATAATACGATATTTTCCTGTATTTATTTCTCTTCAGTTCTCAAATATCCTTTCAGATATAATAAAGGAATAGGACAATGTATGTCGAAACAAGATGGGTTAAAACATAGCTTCCCGTAAAGGGACTTTGTAAGTGCGGGAAACCGGGTTATTGAGATATTCAAACGAAAAATTTCAGAAAATAAAGGAATTTAAAATTACTTGCAGAATATAGCAACATTAACATTTGAACTTTTTGTAATGGTTTAGTGGAATTGGCAATTGAATAATTCGAAGGGGCAAACCCGTAAAAATGCGGGGACGCAAAGCCAAGGGTCTAAGGCTCTTTATGAGCTATGACAGCCGGTTGCCGAAACAGAATATTCCTACCTGCATTTTTTTTGCGGGTAGGTTTTTATTTCCAGATAGGGGCTTTAGCCAATAAGATGCTTAAACAGGCTGCCGGCAAGCCTTATACTTACGATGAAACTGAGTACTTCAGAGAAAGAAAAAAGGTCGGTAACGCGGTTCACGGGCTTTCGCCATTTATGGAAGGGCTAAGTGAGGAACTGGTTATTACTATCCTCGAAGCAGCTGATAACAGTTTGGGACCGAACAAATTTCTGGCGAAGATGAATGAACTCCGAAACAGTCAAATTTCTTTTTCCGTATTTAAGAAGGAATTTTTAGAGAATGTCTGAACCGGTGTTTTGCCTTTTTTCCTGTTTGCATGATATAATTATATTTTGTAAAATAGGTTCTTAGGAGGAGATATTCGCATGGCCAAACATATTCAAACTATTGTAAAGTCTAATTTAAGTACAACAGTGAAAACCGGGGGTTGCGGCAAATGCCAGACATCATGTCAATCAGCATGCAAAACTTCCTGTACAGTTGGTAATCAAGTGTGTGTGAAATAAAATATTAATTATAGAGACGGAGAACCCACCCGTTTTGGGCTGGGTTCTATTTCTGTTTCCCTAATGTTTCCCTCCATGTTCTAAGTTTTTTTAGAAGCTTCTTAATCAGGAAAGAAGGATTAAAATGATAAACCTGGACGATTATGCGGTTCAGAAAAATGTCCATACTTACCGCCAGGGAGATTTGCATATTGCTTTTGATATTAATTCAGGTTCCCTCCATCTACTGGATGATATGGCGTTTAAGGTTATTAAGACGATAGAAAAGCTCCAATCATCCGGAGAACCGGTCACCATAAAAAGTATACATAATTTGCTTACCGGAACGGAAGGAAGCAAAAATATTTCTGAAAGCCGGATTAGAGAGATCCTGGATGAGATGGGAGAATTGCAGGCTGAGGGAACTCTTTTTTCACCTGAAATTAAAATTCCGGAATTATCCCACACCCAAAGTCCTTTAATAAAAGCTATTTGTCTTCATGTCGCCCATGATTGCAATCTCAGTTGTGAATATTGTTTTGCCGGAAAAGGACTTTTTGGCGGCCGAAAAACGCTGATGGATTTGGAAACCGGGAAGAGAGGCATTGATTTTGTCTTGCATGCTTCGGGAAACCGACCTTCTTGTGAGGTTGATTTCTTTGGCGGGGAACCTCTGCTTAATTTACCGCTTATCAAGGAATTAGTAAGCTATGGTAAACAAGCGGCAAGCCGAAAAAACAAAACTCTTAAATTTACCCTTACAACTAATGCAGTCTTGTTAGATGCTGATGTCCGCGATTTTTTAAGGACTGAAGATATAAGTGTCGTTCTCAGTTTGGATGGAAGGCCGGAAGTTAATGACCGGATGCGCCATTATCCGGATGGCCGGGGGAGCTACAGTGAGACAGCAGCGGCCATCCGGGATTTTATCACTGACTTTCCTGAGGGTTCACCTTATGCTGTTGGTACTTATTATTATGTCAGGGGAACATATACTCATTATAATTTGGATTTTGAGAAAGATGTTTTACATTTGGCGGATTTAGGGATAAAACGAATTTCTTTGGAACCTGTTGTTGCTGCACCTGGGGAAGCTCATGCTTTTCGTACGGAGGATCTGGAGGTGATTATGGCTAGCTATGACCGCCTGGGAGAGAAAGTACTGGAAATGCGTGACAAGGGGCGGGATATTAATTTTTTCCATTTTAACGTGGCGCTTGACCAGGGTCCCTGTATTCTTAAAAGATTAAGCGGTTGTGGAGCAGGCTATGAGTATGCGGCTGTTTCTCCTGAAGGAGATATTTATCCCTGTCACCAGTTTGTCGGACAGGAAAATTACAAACTTGGTTCCCTCTATACTTCTGATCCTTATCAATTGGATACCGGGCTGATGCGGAAATTTCGTTCAGCCAATATTTTTGCGAAACCTGTTTGCCGGGAATGTTGGGCCCGTTTTGCCTGCAGCGGTGGTTGTCATGCAGCGAATACAGCTTTCAGCGGGGAGTTGACTGAGGTTTATCCCTTGGGTTGTGAACTGCAGAAAAAGCGCCTGGAGGTTGCCCTATATATAAAAGTTAAAGAGGAGGAGCGGAATAAGGCCTTGGGTAGACTGTAAAGAGGCGGTTATGCTAAAATTGAGAAAGGTTTACAAATAAGTTTATTTGAGAAAAAGAGGATAAGGATATGATGAATAAGAAAACCCAGCGAATTGTTGGCGGGGTAATTGCGGTTTTAGTCACCCTGTCTATGGTGGGTGCCGGAATGTTTGGTTATTTTATTGGGGGAGACGTTCCCCCTGAGCAAACATCAGCCTCTTCCGCTTATGCTGAGATTTATCAAAGCTTAAAGGGTCAAGTAGAAAGCCTGCAGCAACAGGTTGCGGCAAATCCTGATGATGTTGCGCTTAAACAGGAATTAGGGAAAGCATATTTTAATTTGGCGCTAAGTGCCGTGCAAATTGCACCGGATGAAGTAAAAGAAAATTTTAATCAGGCTATTAAGAATTATCAGGACGTCCTTCAAACCAAGAAAGATATCAATCTTTTAACAGAGCTGGCTGTAGCAGCTTTTTATAGCGGGCAAAGTGATTTAGCTGAACAGACATTTCAGGAAGCTTTGGCTTTGCAGCCGGATTATGAATTAGCCTTAATCTATTACGGGAATTTTCTCTTAGAAGTTAAACAAGACTATGCTGCGGCAATTGGCCTGTGGCAAAAGGCCCTGGACCAAAATCCAACAGGCCCTAACGCTGATCTTTTAAAACAATATATTTCTGAAGCTGGGAATATGCTGAATCAGCAAACAGAACCTTAATAAGAAAGCATCTAAGTCTATTATTATAATATTAGTATATATGAGAGAGAAGGTTAATAAGCTTGCATTTTGCTACGATAGCCAGTGGAAGTTCGGGAAATGCTATCCTTGTTGGAGAAGGGGACAGGAATCTTTTAGTCGACTGCGGGCTCAGTGCCAAGAACCTGCTGACTAACCTTTTATACTTGGGCATACCGGCTTCGTGTATTGAGGGAATTATCGTAACTCATGAACATATTGATCATATCCGGGGAGTAGGTGTCCTGGCCCGAAAGCTGAGTATCCCTGTCTATACCACAACAGGAATCTGGGAGGAATTGATAAGATCAACGGGGAAGATCCGGGCAGACCAAAAGGTTGAAATCCAGCAGCGGTTTGGTTGTGCCGGTTTAACAGTTGAGATTTTTCCTACTTCGCATGACAGCCGGGAGAGTTATGGGGTCAGAATTGAGAACCATAAAGGCAAGAATCCTTTAGCAGTAGGAATTGCGACTGACAGTGGTATAATAACTGAGGAAATGCATCGGCGGCTGACCGGGTGTGATGCCTTGATTGTTGAGGCTAATCATGACCATGAGAAGCTTTGGCAGGGAAGTTATCCCTGGTATCTTAAAAAGAGGATCAGCGGTCAATTGGGCCATCTGGAAAACAGCCAGTTAGCTGAAGGGCTATTGGCTTGGATTAATGAAAAAACCCAGAAAGTTGTCTTGGCCCATTTAAGCGAGCAAAATAATACTCCCGAGATTGCCCTTTCCACAATTTTGCGGATACTGCGCGGTTCGGATGTTCTCAAACGTAACCCCAGGCTGGGGATAAGGGTTGCTCCACGTTTTACACCGCATGAACTTATTCATTTGCGCGAAGAATAAGCAGAGGGAGGGAAAAGGTGAGTTACTATAATGATTTTAATGATTCCGACAGAAACAGGCCGCGTAGTTTTTCTTTTTTTACCATTGTTGTTATTGCCTTGGTCAGCGGCTTGTTAGGCGGGGCTTTAACAATCGGGATTGTATCTACGCTGGAGAAGAATAAACAATCTTCTTCCAATCAGTTGACCTTAAATCAAAGTACGAATCCTCCGGTTGATGTCAGCAGTGTGACTTCGACCCTGCCGGTTGTGCAAATATCCAAGGCTGTGGGTCCGGCGGTTGTAGGCATAGCCAATTTTCAATCCCGGGGCGGGCTGTTTGGCGGGAGTGGCACTACTGAAGTAGGCAGCGGTTCGGGTTTTATTATTGACAGCAACCATGGTTATATAATTACCAATAACCATGTTATCCAGGGCGCAGAAAAAATAGTAGTCAGTTTAGCCGACGGGCGCAATCTTGAAGGGAAATTGGTTGGCGGTGATTCCAGGACAGATTTAGCCGTGGTGAAAGTGACTGATACCAGTAATTTAACTGCTGTTCAAATAGGTGACTCTTCCAAGCTTCAGGTTGGAGAGCCTGTTGTTGCTATTGGAAATCCCGGAGGGCAGGAGTTTGCCCGTTCAGTAACAACAGGGGTAGTATCCGCAACGAACAGGATTTTAGAAATTGAGGGAGAATCCAGTTTTAATTTGATCCAAACTGATGCGGCGATTAATCCCGGCAATAGCGGGGGCCCTCTGGTAAATTACAGCGGGCAGGTTATTGGGATTAATTCAGCGAAAAACCAGGAGGCCGGTTTTGAAGGAATGGGGTTTGCAATCCCGATTAGCGATGCAATGCCAACAATCGAACAATTAATCAGTAAAGGGTATGCCAGTCATCCTGCACTTCTGGTAAGTATTGATGGCCGTTATACAGAAGAATATGCTGCCCAGAGAGGCTGGCCGGCCGGTGCTTATGTAGCCAGTGTTTCAGCAGGCGGACCTGCCGAGAAAGCAGGAATCAAGCTCGGGGATGTCATAACAAAAGTTAATGATGTCAAAATAGACAACTCTTTGGAACTTACACACGAATTGTTTAAATATAAGCCAGGGGATAATGTTACCATAACCTATTTTAGGAATGGAACCTCAAAAGACGTCCAGGTAACGCTGACCGAATTAAAATCCTAGAGGTATGTAATACCATAGTACAAGGGAGGAGCATAACAGCTCCTCTTTTTGAAATGATAAAGAGCATGTTTTGAAGCCGGAATTGTTCTTGGATAAGGAATGAGAAAAGTGTTGCAGATTAAAGTAGTGGCCGTCGGCAAAATCCGCGATATATATTTACAGGACGCCCTGAGGGAATATAGTAAACGTTTAAGCTCCTATGTGCGTCTGAAATTAATCGAAGTAAGTGATGAACCTTGCCCTGACCGGCTTTCGGCAGCAGAAGAGGAACGGGTCAGAAACCGTGAAGGGGAGAGGATTCTGAAAGCATTAAACAACGGTGAATATACAGTGCTCCTGGATATTCAAGGGAAACAGTATGATTCAGTTGGTTTTGCGGGTTTTCTTGATAAACTGGGACTGCAGGGACAGAGCAGAATAGCTTTTATTATCGGGGGATCTTTGGGAGTTTCCAAGTCAGTACGGGACAGGTCTGATTTCAGCTGGTCATTTTCCAGGTTAACTTTTCCCCATGGACTTATGAGGGTTATGTTGCTCGAACAATTGTTTCGTGCTCTTAAAATCAGTGAGGGAGAAACATATCACAAGTAAGAAGAGAGAAGTTGTATGATAAAAATTGCAAACTAAACATCCTAATTCTTGTGTTATTTATCTTTATTAGGTTTTTCTGATATATTTGAGGAAGGGAAATTAATTGAAATGTCGAATTTAGAAGAGCGAGGTTTATACTAATAACTTTTATACTTCGTGGCCGGAGTCTTTTTGATGAAAGAGAGTGATTATTCTTGGCTGGTAAAATCAAAGAAATGATTGATGCAATTATTCAGGAACGGGCAAGGGGTAATCCTGCTATTGCAGAAATGACGAAAGCCAAATTTATTCTCAAAGGGGTCAATCCGAACAAATTTGACAGGTTTTCAGCAGATGATCCGGTGATTATTGAAAAATTGCTTAACATTGCCAGGGAATTGAACGTAAAAGAACCGGCAAGTGAAAGAAACGATATCAAAACTGTATTTTCCAATAAATCTCAGGAAAAAGAAATTATAGCAGATATTAAAGGCCAGTTAAATGGTTTTAATGTTAAGCTGCTGATATTTTTTGCTTCCTCCTGCTTTGACCAGGATAAGCTGAGTTATATGGTGCAAGAAGTTTTTCAGGACTGTACTGTCTTCGGGTGTTCAACAGCCGGTGAAATTATCGGGGGAAAACTATTAAAAAACTCTGTTGTGGCAATGGCTTTCAATGCGAATATTATTTCAGATGCAAAAGTGGAAGTTCTTGAACAAATCTCAGAAAACCTGAATCTTGAAGCAGCATTTACAGCATTCGAGAAATATTTTGATGAAAGCCCATACACAATGGAAGCAACAAGATATGTCGGGATAGTATTAATCGACGGTTTGAGTATGAAAGAAGAAAAGCTAATGGATCAAATCGGCAATAGGACTAATGTTTATTTTATCGGGGGTTCTGCCGGGGATGATCTGGAATTTACAAAAACATATGTTTGCGCGAATGGCAAGGCCTATACAGATGCGGCAGTCCTTGTCTTACTTAAAATAAACATCTTTGCGAAATACAGTATTATTAAAACCCAAAGTTTTAAAGCCTTAGACCAGGTATTGATTGCCAATAAAGTTGATGAAGAAACCAGAGAAGTCATTGAATTTAATAACCGGCCGGCCATCTCGGCTTACGCAGATGCAGTTGGCGCTGCTTCAGTTGAAGATGCCCTAAGTTATTTCCCAACCAATCCGGTAGGTTTGGTTATTGGGGAAAATGATATATTTGTAAGAAGCCCTCAACAAAAAAAGGGAACAAATATTCAATTCTATTGCAATTTACTCGAAGGTATGGAGGTTAGATTGCTTGAATCAACAAATATTATCGAAGACACAAAGAAAGCGATAGAAAATAAAATTAATGAATTCGGCAGAATAGAAGGAATTATTAATTTTCAATGTATATTACGGACCCTGGAATTAGAGGAAAAGGATTTAATTGACCAATATAGTGAAATATTTAACAATATTCAAACTATTGGTTTTTCTACTTATGGAGAGGAATATATCGGGCATATCAACCAGACAGCAACCATGTTGGTTTTTAAAACCGATCTAACCCAACCATACAATTATCAAGATGATAACAGCAAGGAAACATATCAAAAACTGGAATGGATCAATGAAAAATTAATCGGGGAAAATAGTGATTTACAAAGGGAAGTACTGGAACGGAATCTGCAATTGGAAGAGACAACTGCTGCTCTGAAACAATTTAATATCATGCTGGAAGAAGAAATTAACGAGCGGACAAAAAGAGAGGAAGAAATAAGTTATTTAAGCTATTATGACAGATTAACAGGACTTTATAACAGAAGATTCTATGAAGTGGAAATAAAAAGGCTGGACACTGAGAGAAACCTGCCGATTTCTATAATAATGGGAGATGTCAACAGGTTAAAGCTGATAAATGATGCTTTCGGTCATGATAAGGGTGATGAACTATTACAGAAAGCAGCGTTAGCTATCAAGGATGCCTGCAGGACCGATGATATTGTTGCCCGGTGGGGCGGGGATGAATTTGTCATTCTTCTGCCGAAAACCAACTCCATAGAGGCAGAAGAGATTGTTGGAAGAATAAAAGATTTGTATTCGGATGAATATGTTAACGCTGTCCGGTTGAGTATCTCATTTGGTTGGGATACAAAGAAAAATACTGATGAAGATATCCTGAAAGTCCTGAAAAATGCTGAAGATTATATGTATAAGCATAAACTCCTTGAGTATGAAGGGATGAGAGGGAATATAATTGACACAATAATTAAAACCCTGCATGAAAAAAATCCCAGAGAAGAACAACACGCTAAAAGAGTAAGTACGATATGTCAAAGTATCGGAAAAGCAATGGGTTTTTCTGAAATAGAAATAAGTAAACTCAAAATTGTCGGGCTCCTTCATGATATTGGGAAAATTGCCATAGAAGAAGGCATACTGAATAAACCCGGAAGACTTACCCGGTATGAATCGGATGAAATAAGACGGCATCCTGATATTGGTTATAGAATCTTGAGTTCATCTCACGAAATGTTGGAATTGGCAGAGGATATTTTGGCCCATCATGAAAGATGGGATGGCACTGGTTACCCAAAAGGTCTAAAAGGGAAAGCCATTCCAAGGATAGCCAGAATTATTACGCTTGCTGACAGCTATGATGCGATGACCAGTGAACGGCCGTACCGGAAGACTTTAAGTGAGCAGGCGGTACTGATGGAGATTCGAAAAAACTCCGGTAAGCAGTTCGATCCGGAAATCGCAAGGGTATTTATCGAAAAGGTGCTGAATAAAGCGTTTTTTACCATCTGAATAATTTGCCTGATTTGATTGGGAAAAAGGCCCGGAGAGAAATCTCCGGTTTTTTTATCTGCATTGATTAATTATGGATAATAATTTGGATTTCCAGACACACTAGCTAACAATAAATTAGACTGAGGTGAGGATATGAAGCTTCAAAAAAGCTGGGGATTGCCAATTACCCTGATTCTTAGCTTGGTAATTTGCGGGATTAGCTATGCAGCTCTGGGAGACCAATCTTTATCCAAAGGTATGAGAGGTTCTGATGTTCGTGATATGCAAAGCCGTTTAATCAGTTTGGGTTATGTTATTGGCCCTCTCGATGGCATATTTGGGTCTAAAACGCAACAGGGAGTTAAATTATTCCAAAAAGAACATGGTATTAAGGAGACCGGGGTTGCCGACGCTGCTACTATTAACGAATTAAAAAGATTAACCGGGGGAAGTACCAATGCCTCGGGTAAAGTGTTGGGGGTAAAAAATGTTGATGTAAACCTGTTGGCCCGTTTGGTTAATGCTGAGGCCAGGGGAGAGCCCTATTTGGGACAGGTCGCTGTTGCGGCAGTCGTACTTAACAGATTGGAGGATCCGGCTTATCCTAAAACTATACCGGAGATAATTTATCAGCCTCAGGCTTTTTCCTGTGTCAATGACGGCCAGATTAATTTACAGCCCCAATCTTCGGCGATAAAAGCAGCTAACGAGGCCTTAAGTGGTGTTGATCCGTCCCATGGGGCACTGTTCTTCTTTAATCCCGCGAAAACCAGTAACCGCTATATTTGGTCAAGGCCACAAATAATAACCATAGGTAATCATATTTTTGCGCGCTAGGGGGCAAACGAAATGCAAAAAAAAGTATGGATAGGTTTATTAGTATTAGGCTTACTGGTTTCCCTCTTTTGGGGATATAACAAAAACAGGGAGGCTTCGGAATTAAGCCTTGTTACGGAAAACCAAAATCGCCGCTCCTTGCAAAACCTTTCCGGCCATTTAAAAAAGTTGGAAACTGTGATGGCCAAAGAAGCGGTTGTTAGTACCAACAGCCAGAAAATACTTTATCTGAGTCAGGTTTGGAGCCAAAGCGAGGATGCGGTCAGGGATTTGGCCCAGCTTCCGGCCGAACAATTTGGCCTGAATTATCTCGGACAATTTTTGACTCAAACAGCCGATTATGCTCAAGTTCTGGCCCAGCGGCTTGCTTCCGGCGGTGTAATAGATCCGGCTGAACAAAAACAGTTTAACGATATCCATGAGCGCTTATTACCCGTTAGCAACAATGTGCAGCAACTATTGCAAAGAGTTGATAATGAGGGCTTAGCCTGGACAGAAAAGTCTAATGGGAAAAAAGTTCAGGCCGGCGGGTTACAGTTAGCTGAGGCAGCTGCAGAAGGACAGGAAGGCCCGCCTGGTTCAGTAGGGAAAGGACTGGAACAGTTAAATGCCAGCCTGCAGAAACTTCCTCCGTTTTCTTACACCGGCGAATTCTCAACCCGTGAAGTACCTGAACCTTTAGGATTACCCCAAGGTGAAATCAGCCGCGAACAAGCCCTTGCCAATGCCAAGGATTTCCTGTCTAAGGTTGGTTTTCCCAACGCTGTTCCGGAATTGGCAAGTGAAACTTCCGGACCGATGGGAGGATATCTTTGGAAAAGCGACAATGTTTTTTTGGAGGTTTGCCGGCGCGGGGGGGTAGTAATTTCTTATCGTGATCAACGTACTCCGGAAAGCAGATTATTAAATATTGATAATGTTAAGGAAAAAGCAATGGCTGCCTTGAAAAATTTGGGCTGGCAGCTTACTTTAACCTCAACCGAAGATTTCGGTTCCTACTTACAGATGGAGGCTGTCAGTGAAAAGGCGGGGATCAGATATTATCCTGATAAAGTCCGGTTCACGGTTGCTATGGATAATGGCCAACTTACCGGATTTGACTCATCAGCTTATTATGCCTTTCACCATGAGCGAACCTTACCGCAAAAAATTCTGACCATGAAACAAGCTGCGGCTAAATTGCGTCCTGATTTCGAAATTATCGATAGCCGCCAGGCAGTTATCAGTAAAGTTGGCAATCAGGAAGTTTTATGTTATGAGTTTCGGGGGCGCAGCCAAGGTGAAGATTATCTTGTTTATATAAATTGCCAAAGTGGTCTTGAAGAAAATGTCCTGCGTATTATTCAGACACCGCGCGGAGAGTATATAGAGTAGACCCCCACGCCGCTGATGCGGCACCATCAGAAGGATGAAAATTAAACGTAGGGAGATTCAAGTGTAAAGAGAACCGTTTGGCGGAGGAGCGTTAAGCGAACGAAATGGAGCAGCGTTAAGAAGTACCATACGTTAGTTTACAGTGTAAACTAACGCCGTTTAGGGCCGGTAGGCCCACAACAAACGGATACATTATTACCTATCCCAAAGGTTTTGGTACTTTAGCTGCGCAGTGGAGTGAGTAGCTCTGGAGCACGGTGAACGTACATTTGAATCACCCGGAGTAGAGTAGAGTAAAGAAAAAACCGACGGGAAAATTTTTCCGGCGGTTTTTTCAAATATAATTGATTTCCGACAGGAGTTTAAGGGCTAATGAAGAATTCACATGGTTATTAAGCGCTAAGAGTTCCAATCAGGAGTCTCATATCATACCATATATACTACTCCTTTTGAAGAATTTATTTCTAAAGGATTGGGCTGAAGAAGTGGAAAGTAACTTGACAGCACAAGGGGGACGTATTAGTCTAAAATATGATCTTTTCGTCGAAGATATATTTGCAAGTTATAATTCTTTGGTGATAAACATAAAGGAGGAGTCCCTTAATGAGTGTCTATGAAATCCTGAAGAAACGGATTTTTCATGCCATAGCTGCGGCTGCGGAGGCTGCCAAAGCCAATGGGGAATTAAATTATGAAAGCTTGCCGGATTATGTTTTGGAAGAACCCAGGGAAAAACAGCATGGGGACCTGGCAACTAATTTAGCAATGGTTTTGACAAAACAAGCCAGGCGTTCGCCCCGGGATATTGCGTTAGTGTTGATCAGGAATTTGGATACAACCAGTACATGGATTGAGAGAAGCGAGCTTGCCGGGCCCGGATTTATAAATTTTTATTTAGATCCAAATTGGTTAGCGGAAGTAATTCCCGAAATTCTTACTCAAGGCGAAAAATATGGTCAGGTAAATCTGGGAAAGGGACAAAAGGTCCAGGTTGAATTTGTCAGTGCCAACCCAACCGGTCTTTTGCATATGGGAAATGCCCGCGGGGCTGCTTTAGGGGATAGCCTGGCGTCACTCTTGGCTATGGCCGGTTATGAGGTCAGCAGGGAGTTTTATATTAATGATACCGGCAACCAGATTGAAAATTTTGCTTTATCACTTGAGGCCCGCTATCTGCAGCAATTAGGTCAGGATGTTTCCTTTCCTGAAGACGGATATCATGGCGAGGATTTAATTCAAACCGTCAAAGACCTGATACTAAAGATTGGCGATAAATATCTTTCCGTTGATCCGGTCCTGAGGAGGGAGTTCCTGACAAGATATGCCCTGGAAGAGAAGATGGTTCATATCCGTGAGACATTAAAGGATTTTGGAGTTGAATATGATAACTGGTTCAGTGAACAGACATTGCATGATTCAGGGGTTGTCCGTTCTACCATGGAAGATTTAGAGAAACTTGGTTATCTCTATGAAAAAGAGGGGGCTATGTGGTTTAAGTCAACTCTTTTCGGAGACGAAAAAGATGAGGTGGTTATCCGCAGTAATGGTACTCCTACCTATTTCGCAGTGGATATTGCCTATCATCGCGATAAATTCAAACGCGGTTTTACCAGGCTGATAAATATCTGGGGAGCTGATCACCACGGTCATGTTGCCAGGATGAAGGGCGCCATGGAGGCGTTGGGTTATAATCCTGATTCCCTGCAGATTATTTTGATGCAATTAGTTCGTTTGATTCAAAGTGGTGAAGTTATCCGGATGTCCAAAAGATCCGGACAATACGTAACCTTACAGGAATTAATGGCTGAAGTCGGTAAAGATGCAGCCCGCTTTTTCTTTTTGATGCGTGATCCGGATTCAACGGTTGAGTTTGACCTTGATTTGGCAAAATCCCAGTCGGCGGACAATCCTGTCTACTATGTTCAGTATGCGCATGCCCGGTTATGCAGTATCTTAAGGCAGGCACAGGAATCAGGAAACGATATCTCTGCGGTATTTTCCGCTGAAAACTTCAAGCTTTTATTACAAAGCCCGGAAGAACGGGATTTATTGAAAAAAATAGCTGATTTACCCGGAGAAATTAATCTTGCAGCCCGTTTAATGGAACCACACCGGATGGCAAGGTATGTTTTGGAATTAGCAGGCCTTTTTCATACTTTTTATAATTCTCAGCGGGTTTTGGTCGATGACCTTAATTTAAGGAGGGCCCGCATCGCTTTAGTGTTGGGAATAAAACAGGTTTTAAATAATGTTTTAAGAATATTGGGAGTGTCGGCCCCGGAAAGAATGTAGGTTAAAATTTTGGCTTAACTTTAGCAGGGAATATCCGGGGGCAGGTTGAATATTTGTATATTTATATTTAAGAAGAGCTGGTTATCTTCCGAATCAGAAATTTTGTTAACCTAAGAAAGGTGGTGTCGATTTTGATTCATTCCATAAATCAAGGGCCACAATTATCAGAAACGGATATAGCATTTGAAATTTTGCAGACAGAAGACGGTCCCCAAAATTATCATGACTTAATAGTAAAAGTACTTAACCGTTTAAACTTGCCAATAAACTCCCAGCAAATTTCTTCGGTTTTAACCCAAATTAATTTAGATACCAGATTTGCTTACGCCGGGCAAGGGGAATGGGGTTTAAAAGTCTGGGCCCCTGTTAATGCCAAAAAACAACCTTCGATTACTTTATTGAATAAAACAACTGCTCAGGAAGATGATCCGGATAAAGATTTTTCCGAAGAAGTTAATTTGGACCTGGAAGATGTGATTCTGGAAATTGACGATCCCTTTGAACAAGAACAGGAAGTCCAAAAATATGAGGACAAATGGGAGTAAACCTTAAAGATAGATTTACCGATTCCAACTTAATAATGTGTCTAAAGAAT
>DATMXV010000213.1:0-4442 GCA_035561335.1 Desulfitobacteriaceae bacterium | reverse complement strand
CCAATATACTTATATTACTTTATATTAATTCCCGGTTAACTAATCGAAGTATCACCCATACTTTGAATGTACTGGGGAATTAAATTGAACAGGTTAACTATTTTATTGGCAGTCTTTCTTCTCATAACATTAGGCTCGGGTATCGGAGCTGCAGGTGAGATTTACGTCCAGCCTGGAGATTCGATACAAACCGCACTGGATAATGCAGTCTCAGGTGATGTAATTATCTTAAAACCCGGAATCTATACCGAAAATATCAAAATAGACAAAGATAACCTTGTAATATCTTCGGAATCCGGGAATCCTGATGACACGATAATTACGGCTAAGAGCTCAGAAAATCATGTAATCTCCTTGCAAGCTAATAACGTGAAAATTAGTGGACTTGGGATTACAGGAACAAAAAACAGCTATACAGGAATCTGTCTCTCAGAATGTAATAACTGTATCATTGAGAACAACAAAATTCTGAACAACGGTTATGGAATTTATCTTTTGAACTCAAAAGGCAATAAGCTCTCAAATAACATAGTTATTAATAACGGAGAATATGGGATCTTATTATCGGGCTCGACTAATAATACCCTTTCCGGAAATACGGCCTCGGATAATAAAGGTACTGGCATCCATATCGGCACTTCCGACGGCAACACGCTTACAGGCAATAATATGTCCTCAAATGACGTTTACGGCATTTTCGTCGCCTCAGAGAGTGATGACAATCTAATTTATAATAACTATTTCAATAACACCGTCAATGCAGAGATTCAAAATGGAGTCGGAAATGCCTACAACACAACAAAGACCGAAGACAAGAATATTGTCGGAGGTTCCTACCTTGGAGGCAATTTTTGGGCAGAACCTGGAGGTACAGGTTTTTCAGAAACCTCAGTAGATGCGGATGGAGACGGAATTGCGGATTCCGAATATAGGCTCTCGCGAAGCACCTACTCTGACCAATTACCCCTTATTTCGTCGTCCAAGCAGCCCGGACCTCCGGTAGCAAACTTTAAAGTGGATAATAGCAATGGCCCTGCTCCTCTTTCGGTCCGATTTACCGATCTGTCCGAAAATGCAGATTCATGGAGCTGGGACTTTGAGAGTGACGGGAAAATCGACTCTACTGAGGAAAATCCAGTTCACGTGTTTACGACAATCGGAACTTACACTGTTACCCTCAGCGTTACGAATAAAAATGGAACAGATTCAAAAACCGCCGCCGTAATTGTTACGCATCCTGTTGAAAACAGCTCCGGGAACAATACAAATGAGGATTCCGAAGCCGGCGAAAATGTAACAGGCGCAAATGAAAGTACCGGTAACCTAACCAAAGTTGTCGAAGCAGGCGACGACGGAACCTATAAAAACCAAACTGAGGATAGCGGAATTGCCAATGAACTTGATTCCCAACCTGGATCGAAAGCTACTGCTTTTAATGAAGAAGATGCTGCCGAAATAAACAGTTCAAGTGTTGAATATGCACTCGAGAATAAAACAGACGCGCCCGGTTTTGAAATCGTTTACGGGGCTATTTCCCTGCTTGCCGTATTCCTGTATAAAAAAGTAAAACCAGGAAATTAAATGGAAGCGGTAGATGAACTGAGTAGGAATGATAACTAAACCTGACAAAAACGATAACTGAATCCAGCAAAAACGGTAATTGAACCGAAATAATTAACAAAAATTAAATAAATTGAGGGGTTTAGACCTTCATTTTTCTTTTTTGCGTATTTTTGAAGGGCAAATTGAAGAGGCTCGTGAACGTTTATTTATCGCGTACTGATAAAAACTTTTATTTCTCTGGTATTGATGAATAAATTTTTATATAAACAGTAAATTATAATAATCCCAGCGCGTCATTTGAAAAAAAATATTCCGAGGAAATTATAAAAAATTATCAAGATGGTATAATGATGTTTTGAAAGTTCTGTTTCGAGATATCCTTATCTTCGGAAACATTTTTCTCTATCATGACTGCACCTGAATAATACCGGAAAAAATTCCTCTTCGTCAAGATTACTTCTGACCGAACAAAATAAATTGGGATTATCCGGAATGTGCAAATCGAATTTCCATAGAGATTCAAACCTCCATGAAGACTTGTTTCCTCAATCTAAGGCTTTAAATTGCTTTGAAAATTGTATCCGGTTAAAAGCTGCAAAAGCTGAGAACCGGCATCCAGTAGATTCCTGACAGGAAACATATCGAATAAGGTTTCCTTCAGACTGCCATCTTACCTAATTATGATAATACAGGGATGATTCCAAAAAGCTTTTATATCTAGTCGATGAGGTACTCCATGGAAATCTTGGGGGAATTTTAAAAGATATTTAAAGAGTCTTTGCCCTTCAAGTTTAAGAAAAACGATAATAATCTGAAATTTGCTCTGCCAGCCCTGAAACAGCTAAATTGATTACGGATAATTGGAGTTAAAAAGAAAAAAGGCTCAATGAATCTCGTAAGCTGATCCAGGCGTACAAAAACAGATTCCGAACTTTGAAAAGCAGACAGGATGTCTGTTGAAATAAGAAGCAAATCAGAATTAACGCAAGGCGGGTAAAAACTTAGATCCGTCTTCCATAATCCAACCCTGAATTATACACAGGGTTCACTCTGCAATTCACAGAGATCCTACCCGGGATCTAACCCAAATTCAAACTGCGATTCAACCTAAAACCCAACCTGCGATCCAACAGCGGTTCTCCTGGATTCAACTCAATCCAACATGCTATCCAACAGGGATCCTCCTGACTTAACCCAAAGCCAGCTTCGAATATTCGGCACCCAACCGAGGATTAGTCCAAGATCCGCATTCGAGCCAATTTGGTACCCAACAGGACTCAACCCTTGATCCAACCTGGAAGTTGATCCCGCGATCCAATAGAAGAATTAGCTCCGATCCAATCTAAAGGTCGTAAGAAATCATGCAGCTTATCAAGAAACCCGAAATAGACCTTGTCTTGGAAGCTCAGAAAGGGGCAGCCAGACAAGAAGTTGAACAAAAAGACCGATATACGGACAAACTTAAAACTTACAGCTGTTTAAAGGAATTCGAAACAGCTGACTTTGAAACCCTAAACCCCGAAATAAGACTTTTCATCACATACAGTGACAGTACCCTATCTGGTAGTACCTGCAAGGCTGAAGAGCCAGGCTTATCTTTCCTGCAAACTGCAAAGAAAGACATATCAGGCTTAAGCCTGCAATTGACTGAGAACGTTTTACAAGTAGTCACTGGCAAAGCAACCGAATATTGCTCCTGCTCGTTGACCCCGGAAGTCGGGAACTAACCGCATTAAAACGGTGTTAACATGTCAGTTAACGACTCGGTCAACCGCATAGTGGCAGGTTCCGGTGTAATACTTGCAGGGACCTTCATCGGAATGCTTCTCGATATCATCACTAAAAAAGTACTCACATCACATCTCGCACCAGCCGACTTTGGTACCTATTCCCTTGCACTCACTGTGATCTCAATTACAGGTGCAGTCGCAACCCTTGGACTCAATGAAGGAGTCCCAAGATATATTGCATTCTTCAGGGGCAGGCATGAGGAACAGAAGGTACACGAATTAATAATTTCAGCCATGCTTATGGGCTTGATTGCAGGTTTGCTTTCAATCCTGGTCTCACCTTCTCTGTTCCATAGTCTGGCCGAAAATGGTTTTGACGCACAGGGCAAAATCCTGTCCGTGGTGAAGATCCTGATCTTTGCCGTTCCGTTTACCATACTCCTGAACCTGACAGTAGCGATCTACAGAGGATTCGACCGTACGAATGTTAACATGTATTTCTATAACATCATAAGGCCGGTATCCCTGCTCGGGTTTGCTTCAGCTGCTGTATTCATTGGGGCCTCTTTGAAAGGGGTTGTGTTTGCAGACCTGATTTCAATGGTCTTTACTTTCGGAATAATGTCCTTGTACTTTATAAAGAAGCCGCCAATCAAGAGGGCAATCAAACAGGAACGGAAAATTAAATTCAGTGAGCCAACCAGGCAGTTGATAAGGTATTCGTTCCCGCTTTTGATAACTGCAACTCTGCTGAACATGATGAGCTGGATGGACACTATAATGCTCGGCTACTTCAAGTCGGCTGAAGTCGTTGGGATTTATAATGCAGTATACCCTCTTGTAGGGTTCTTGTCCCTTGTAATAGCTTCCATGGGCTATGTGTATGTCCCGGTTACATCCCGGCTCTGGGGTCAAAACAATACTGCACCACTCGGCTCAATCTATGCGGTAATGACTAAGTGGTGCTTCCTACTTACATTCCCTCTCTTTGCACTGATATTCGTGTATCCTGAGTACTTTATCACGAAACTCTACGGAGCTGAGTATGTAAGTGGCGCCACAGCCCTGCGTATCCTTGCCCTGGGATTCATAACAAACTCTTACTTCGGATTTAACTATCATACCCTGTTAGCTTCCGGAGACTCGGAT
>DATMXV010000212.1:0-5519 GCA_035561335.1 Desulfitobacteriaceae bacterium | reverse complement strand
TTCGAAATACATAAAGATATACTCTCAATTGCTTGTACATCTTTTGTTGTCCCCCTTCCCCTTTACAACGTAAAATGTTATGTTACATTAAGTCTACAGGTGAGATCAAAAAGCCGGGAGCTTCACTCCCGGCGATGTTATTACTACTTTTTCTGTTTGTCCAAATAAATCCTTCCTAACTTGTTAATTTCCCTTTGCTGAATTATTCATTCATCTCTGGTTAATACTAAAGACAAAGTTTTCTTCATCGTCTCAATAACTCCACATTCTGGCTTTGGTCTAAGGTGCTGCTGATGACTTCAACTTTTTGGTCAAATACGATCTGGTTCATCTTATTGTTTGTTTCCAGTATTATCACAAATATTTTTACACTCCGCAAAACAAACAATCCTAAATTTGCCCTGGCATTTCTTTTTTCTGTCATAGGCTTAACTTTCGTATTTGAAGCGATTCTCGTCCTGGCTCTGAATGCCTATAGTTATTATCCGAAAATATTTAAGGATTCCTATCTGGATATAGTTTTCGGCAACTATTTTTCCCAAATATCGCTTTCTTCTACGGCATTATTCCTGGCTGTTTATAATCTTTCCTTTATCTGGTATATTGTTTGCAGCCTAATCTACTTTCTCATCGAAGAGTTCTTTATTAAATTGGGTATCTATGAACATTTTTGGTATAAATCGGTCTATACTATCGCCGGTTTCATCCTCATGTCAGTGGTCGTTAAGAAGTGGTATGGGCTGGCAAAGAAATGGACTAATAGTTTTATTAATTATATTTCTCTTTATTTTAGTGTTGCTTCCTTCAGTACTATTACTATTTTTCTGGGTCAGCGCTTATTAGGGATCCAATTATTGCAGAGTAATATTTTTTTTACCGACATTAATAAAAATAATACCTCATCCGGTTTTGTTTATCAGTTTATCGTGCTGAATTATTTAATAATTTTATATAAATCAAACTTGAACCGGCTGGGAAAAACAATGGCTTTTTCAGGTTTATTTATTGCGCAATATCTTGCCTGCAGAGCAGGTTATCTCTATATTCATCAAGGTCTGTTTTTTCTTGTTACAGCTTTGGATTTGTTTGGCTGTTATTGTTTGATTGCTGTTTTTAATTACCTGTTCTCAAAAGAAAGCCCTGCCTGTCATAATCAGAGTAGTTCATAATTCCCCGTCATCTTCCCTGACCAGGCAGGAAATTATACTCTCCATCTCCCTGAGGCTGCGGTAGCCGGCGGCTTCTTTGATTTCTGTTTCATAAACCCCGGCTTTTTCCCCCAGGAGCAATTGGCAGGCAAAGAGATTGGCCTGGTATTCCTGCTTGGGGTAAAACAAGGTCTTCTCCAGGATAAACATAAAATTGGCCTCGGTATGGAACAAAAAATGGCCTAACTCATGGCCGCATACAAGCTGCCGCTCTATCTCAGTCAGGTCTCTATCTATTAAGATTAATTTATGGGAACCCAGGGCCAAGGCAAGGCCCTTAATGGTTTTAAAGGGCAAAAATAATACCTCGATCCCCAGGCAAGCAGCAATCTCAATCGGTTTCAGGCCGCTCCCGGCCAATTCCAACGCCTGTTCGTATGACATATAGACAATATCTCCTGTTCTTCCGCTGACTCTCAGCAACCTGCTACAAGTAGCCGCCATATGCCTCATTATTTCAGCTTTTCTACATGCTTCATTATATTGGCATCTATTGGAATTATAGCAAATACGGAAGACATGCAATTGAAACTTCAGCAATCAAATTCAGTTCGGAAGACAATTGGTGAAATTAAAAAACAACAGGCCCTTATGGCGGCTTTCTTTTTGTATATAATTTGAACCATGGGTATAGGATGAGACCGACAGGCCTAGTCTGCAGTCGGCCTTTGCTGCGTGGCTTTTCGTCCGTGCAACAGAAAATATAATAATATGCACACAAGCGCGATTGCCGCCACAACCGCATACATTCCTCTATACCCTGTGAAAGGAATCAGAAATCCAACCAAAAGAGGACCTACGCCCATTCCTACATCGCAGAGCATAAAATAGGTGGAGTTAGCCAATCCCATACGATGCTGAGGAGTCACTTTTACGGCAATAGCCTGTGTGCTTGACTGTATCGCTCCGAGTCCGAGCCCGATACAAGCCGCCGCCAATAAGAGCATTATGCTCCGATAGCTTTGACTGAACAGGAACATTCCTACCCCGAATACGGCGATTGCGGGGTACATAATAATGTGTTCTCCCCTTTTGTCAAACGCTTTGCCGACAGCCGGCCTTGATACCAGAACAACCACGGCATACACGATGAAGAAAAATCCGGCGGCGTCCACAAGTTCGATTTCCTTGGAATATACCGCGAGGAAAGATACGATGCTTGAATAACAGAGATAAATCAGCAGGGCAATCATTGAAATCGGAACCGCTTTGGGTTCAATGAAGTTGCTCAGTTTGAGGCTCTGCATACCTTTCATCTGTTCTTTTGTAAGCTCGACCTTCCTCAAGGACAGGAAAGGCACTATAACCACGATTAGAGCGGCAGCAACAGCACAAGCAGTAAATATAGTAATATAACTGCCGTACCGACTGAGGAACATACCTAAAAAGGGCCCGATAGCCGTCGCGAGCGTTTGGGAGAGCGAGTAATACCCGATTCCCTCGCCCCTTCTGTCCTTCGGTACAATGTCTGCGATGATAGTCGCCGTTGATGTGGAGATTATCCCGAATGTCGCACCGTGAACGAAGCGGATCACAAGCAGCTGCACCACGCTATTCACCCAAAAATATGCAAGAGTTAAAACAATGCCCGCGATCGCCCCGGCACACAGCATTTTTTTGTAGCCGACCTGTGCGATATATCTGCCAACGAGTACGCGGGCTAACAGCGCCCCAATGATAAAGATGCTCGCAGCAAAACCGGCCACGCTTGATGATGTATGAAATTTGTTCATTGCGTATTCCGAAACGATTATCATTAACAAGTAAAAATTCATCGCGACCAGAAAGTTAATGCAGGTCGTGATGATATATTCCTTCGTCCATAGCTTTGCTTTTTCCAAAATATATGCTCCTTCTAACTAAAGTTTGTTATCATTTTTTATTGCACCTTTTTAACTGCCTACGTTTTTTTGAGCGATTTGAAGCAGCCTGTAAAATTCTTTTTGTTCTTCATCTGTCATGCCCCGCAAAAGAATAGCAGCATTTTCAGTTGCCAGGTGATCAAGAATATTCTCAAAAAGAGCGCCATTGGCTGTAAGCCTCAAATAAGTACATCTGGCGTCCGGTTTACCCTTTTCAAGAATAATAAGTCCTTTTGATTCCAAACGCTTCACGATTCCAATAACGGTGGGATGGGTCAGCATCAGGTTGTTTTGTACGTCCTGCATATTGACATGTTCATCCCTGTTTTTCAGCAGAAAGGAAATTACTTCAGCTTGCACAGAAGTTAACCCATATTCCAAGAGATCCTGGTTGCGAAATTTCACCAATGCATTTCCTAACTGCCAGACCATTCTGATTATCTGGTGATCTCTGTTCACCATCAATGCCTGCCTCTCTTCCCGTTTAAGTAGTATACTACATAAATTATAACGCACCCTTATTAATTGTAAAGGATGATAGATATTTTTACGCTCTTCATGATCGTCGATCAAGCGATGTCTTATGGCGGTGCCGGTGAATGTCTCTTTCTATATTTCGGCATATTGCAACTAACAGGCGATAAAGTCGCCTGTTTCAGTTCTATTATGGGCATTAAAGCAGGAGAGAGGCGCTATCCCTTACGGGACAACGCCTCTCTCCTGCTTTTCCGTATCGGTTTGGGGTATGGTTCAATAAGTTTTCCTATTAAAATGTGCCTTTAGGCGTCTTTCTTTTTGTATACAATTTGAACCATGGGTAATTTAGCAAACAGGCAACATTTTCTGTTACTGGATAGTGCAAGAACACCTTCAATGATGAGTATCCTTATGACCGAGTTATCGTATATCCTCAGGACTGTCCTTATCTAATACACTTTGAACATTTTGTTTCCCATGTAGTATTCGATGGATTTCCACAGTCTTATTTGATTCATTCACTACATAAAAAACGATATAGTTGTCCACCGGAATATGCCTATAAACAGGCAAATCTGCATATACAGAATACATCAGCGGCTGTGTACGCAGATTATCTATACATCGCCGCAACTCCGTAACAAATCTCGATGGTGTACCCGGATAGAAGCCGGAAAGATATTTCAGAATATCGTCCAAATTTTGACGTGAGACAGGAAGGTACCTTATTCTATATTCCATCGGATGCATCCTCAATTCCCGCCCAAAAATCTTCATCATCAAGCCACTGGGTATCGGATGCGTGTGCTTCGGTTTGTGCCTTCCTGAGCTCACTAAGAACATACTTTTTGTGCAGATATTCCTCGTAAGCGGCGTACTCATCGAAATTAATTATTACAGCGGCACCGTTTCCGTTTTTTGTGATAACAACCTGATCGTGTTGCTCCAGTAGCCGCGCAATCTCAGGAAAATTATTACGCAGTTCTCTTGCAGCCCTAACATGAGTATTTCTCATATATTCACACCTTCTTTCATTGATATTGTATCACAATTTTGATACAATGTGTAAGAGGGGAAAACAGATGTTTTAGCTCTTATGTTTTAGCCAGGCAAAAATATTTACAGGGAATCAGGCCCAAAATCTTGGCACTATCAACCCGCACTCGGGACTTACACCCGTTAGACTGTGACCATGCCGGGCGCACATGACAAGAACGGCATTATCTTCCGTTAGATAATGCCGTTCTTATTGCTTCCGTATCGGTTTGGGGTATGGTTCAATAAGTATCCCTATTAAACCGTGCCCTTACGACCTGTTATTTTTTTCGTTAATATTCAGGATTCCATATAATTCTGTTGGCGAAGAGGTTATCTTTGTTACTCCAAGTTCTCTAGCCTTTTTCCCGAAATCCCTGATTCCTTTGCGGGTACTAAAAATGATATACGGAATCTGAGTATCAATCTCCCTGACTAATCTTAATAAATCCATACCGGCATCAGGCTTGTATTTTCCATCTTCCTGACGGCCCATATCGGATATGATTGCTTGATATCTTCCATGTTGAAATTTATAGATCCCTTCGTTTGTCGAAAGAGCCAAATCAACACTGGTTCCGATTTCCCCCAGTTGCTCTACGAAATAGCTGTTATTCTTGGGGTGATCGTCAACCCAGAGGATTGATTTCGGCAAATTCCCCAAAGGGGATGTATCCGGTAAATTCTCTAAAATGGATGTATCCGGCAAATGACTCTTTTCATTAACTGATAAGGATAAAAATTTCTCGTTAACTGATAATAATGAAATTTTTTCATTCATCTTAGTTATCTGGTCCTGCAAATCCGCAATATACTTTCTTTGTTGGCCATTGGCCTCTTCCATCGTTAATTCTTGTCCGCCAATTTTAATTGTGAATTTGCGTGATCTTGCCGATTCAATAATAGTTGCTACATATGGACGAAATATAATGATAAC
>DATMXV010000211.1:0-2028 GCA_035561335.1 Desulfitobacteriaceae bacterium | reverse complement strand
GAGACAGGGATAATTATGAAGACAATAAAATATATGTGGAAAAAAGATTTTGGGCTAAAGCGAAAAAAATCATTGGTAAAGTACCATTTTTAGCAGATGCCATATCCCTTTATTATTGTGCCATGGACGCCAAAACACCATTTAAATCTAAAGCAATCGCTTTTTCGTCCCTTGCTTATCTCATTTTACCTATAGACATCATTCCTGATGTAATTCTTGCAGTAGGATATTCAGATGATGCGGGCGCAATTGCCGCTGCAATAATGGCCCTGAAACCTTTTGTTACCGAAGAGCATAAACGTAAGGCGAAAGTTTTTCTGGCAGATAGGATGGTTTAGGAAGGGTTTTTATTTCTCCACTCATCTTCAAACATGCTCATTTCAAACATGTGCCAATAACTGTCTCCCACTTTCCTCACACCCTTCAAAAGTCTTTCTTTCCCGAAGCCAACTTTCTCATAGCATCTGATAGCCGGATAGTTAAAGTCAAAAACATAAAGCTTAATTCTCCGCAGACAGAATTCTGTGAAACCTTTATGAACAATTTTTGTCAGGGCTTTCTGTCCAATACCTTTTCCTCTCATACTTTCTTCACCTATCAGAAACTTGACAACTGTGCCCAAACTTCTTTCTCGATAAATTTGTAAAGTAATTATTCCTATCGTATGGCAGGTTTCAGCGTCAATAATTTTATAAGAAAACCTGCTGCTCCCCTTTTCGCCAAAGTGATAAAATTTTTCAAGCTGCTCCTTGGTCAGGGGATATTCAAACTCTCCTGACCATTGCAGCAAAAATTCCGAAGTATAATTTTTATTCCACTCAATTATCTGTTTAAAATCATCTGTCCCCAAAGGCTCTAGATTTATCACTACATGTTCCTTTCTTTAATTAAAGCTGATTATTTACGGGGATACTCCCATTTTCAAAGGTATCATCGAACATAGTTTGCGAATATCTCCCTTCAATTAAACTGCCCATTATCTCATATATCAAGCTTCAAACCATGCCGGAATCCACCGGAAATAAAAATAAGCCCGCCATTTCAGGCGAGCAAAGCTTCATCTTATACAAATTATACAAAAATCACTTATATCGATCTTTAGAACCCCGTCAGTCGCACTTTAATACCGTTTGCAGAGTGGAATATTTGGTGCGGTAACGCTATCTTCCCAAATAAGAAAAATGCATATAATCATTTGATGATCTCCAGGCATTGCCGCCCCATGTAAAACCATATTTCTTAAACGCAGTCACCACATCGCCATTCTCCGGTATAGAGTAGGGGCTGCTCGCCGGGTCCCAGAAAGAACCCGCTACAATCCCTCCTTCACTGGTTATCATGTAGTTCTCATTCGGGTTTATATCGATTGCCAAACCCCAATTGTGCTCCGAAGTATTTCCCGACCGCCAGGAATACCCGCCAACACTATATATCGGGAATTTCTCCTGACCTGCGAAGATTTCATTGAATACTGACTGAACCAGATCTGCAATAGCCTTATTGACCGTCAAGGTTCGCTTAGCAGGATATTTTTCCCCGTTAGCCTTCAGTTGCCATACATCAACTGAGATATTAACCATGTTCGCTTCCGCTTCAGCAGCGCTTTGATATACTTTGTTATCTGTTGAACCAAAGACCAAGGCATACTTTGCATCATTAGACCCAAGTTGCACAAGAGGATTTACTGAGGTTTCCTGGCTTGAAGCCCTTTGATAACCCCTGCTGACGCCTGATCTATTAAATATCGATCCACTGACTGCTCCTTCTCCTCCCAAAATATACACATTTTTTCCCGGTACATTAGATATCAGATAATTTTCCGTACATCTATATAAATTGTTACAGACTAAAACGATTGGAGAATTTATCCTCGCAGCGTAAGCCGATCCTGCCAAAGCATCAGCATAATCATTTCCCGTTGCCAAAAACACATTACGTCCCTTAAAATCGGATTTAAATCTGTTTATTATATTAATATTCCGGTCATATTTAGTTGCCCCGGTTATCCGCTCCGGGTTCAAAAACTGT
>DATMXV010000210.1:0-5495 GCA_035561335.1 Desulfitobacteriaceae bacterium | reverse complement strand
ATTTGGTATTTTAGGTCTTCTTACATACAAGGACAGTACTGGCTACGACCTGACAAAGACATTTGAGGATTCGCTCAATAATTTTTGGCATGCGCAAAGCAGCCAGATTTACCGGGAACTTAACCGGATGGAGGAGGAAGGGCTTGTCAAATCACGAAGCGTTATCCAGGATGGCCGGCCGAACAAGCGCCTTTATTCCATTACCGGGGCCGGAAGAGAGGCATTCTCCAAATGGCTGCGCGAGGCGGAGGTCGAAATTGAAAACCCGCATCATACCATGCTTGTGCGGGTATTCTTTGGAGCCGACGATCCCGAATCGACCTTGGCTATGCTTAAAAAACTCCGTGAGCAGTGTTTGAATGTGCTTGAAGCAAACTGTTCCGAGACCCGCAGGAATATTGATAATTATGCCGGCATCGTACCCGATGGAAAGGTAAAGCGCCAATACTGGCTGATGACAATGGATTTGGGAATCGCTAAAACGCAGGCGATCGCAGACTGGGCCCAGCGTTGCATTGAGCAGATTGAGAAGGAGGTTGTTCAATGAAAGCCTATATTTTATCGGATGGCGAATTCGAAACTGAAAAGTTGAGACGGTTGGAGTGTCTGGTGAAGCGCTGTCTCGGCGAGCGAGGTTTCGAAATCACCGAGAAGCGGCTCGCACCGGAAGAGCTGGCATACTGCATCGGGTGTTTCAGCTGCTGGATTAAAAAGCCCGGAGAATGCCTCATCAAAGACACAATGGCGGAAATAAACCGCGGCACAATGACCTGCGATGTCGTGGTATATCTCTGCCCCGTGGTTTTTGGCCAATTTTCAGCAAACATAAAAAATGCAATCGATCGGTGGGTACCGAATGTTTTACCGTTTTTTATAATCAGACCGGACGGTTCGACGATACACCCGGCGCGTTACAAAACAAATCCGCGATTTGTAATGATCGGCTACGGCGAAAATCTATCTGAGAAGGATGTTCAGCTGTTCATCGATATCACGAAGAAGCACCATTTGAACAGAGAAGTATTGATTTACAACAACAACGATGAGGAGACAGCCAGCGAGTTATTGACCATCGAATTAGAGAGAACAGGTGACCGCTTATGAGCATAATAAAACACACTGTCATTATCAGCGCAAGCCCAAAACTATCGGGAGATTCCACTTCGGGATTTCTGGCGAATTACGCAGAAGATGCCCTGAGAGGAGACGGCATTGACGTCAGGATCATCAATGTTCGGGAAAGCCTGACAAAAAATCAGACTGCCAAGGCTTTTGAGGATATGGCTGGGGCCGATGCTCTTGTGATCATCTTTCCTCTTTATATCTTCTGCCTGCCGGCAATCCTGATGCGCTTTCTGCAGCAGTACAGAGAATACGTCGCATCACTTCCTGATAATACGAAGAATACTGTTGTTTATGCCGTTGTCAACTGCGGGTTCTCTGAACCTGAAATCAACCGGGAAGCAGTGCGCGTCATCGGCAGTTTCAGCGAAAAAATAGGCGCGGAATTCCGTTTCGGCGTAATGATCGGCTGCGGCGGTATGATTAGCGTGGCCAAGGAATCGCCGATGGTGAGAAAGATGCTGAAGGATGTCGGCGCTGCGTTGGAACGTATGAAGCGGGAAATAGTCAGCGGCAGCCGCGGTTCGGCGGATAACGTGCTGACACGTGTATGTGTACCAAGAAGGTACTACTATTTTATGGGTAATATGAGTTGGCGGATGCTGGCTTGGAAAAACGGCCTGAAGAGGAAGAATTTGTACGTGCAGCCATATATGGCTGAGTAATGTGCCGTATGCGGAAAGTAAAGCTGTCATTCAGTAATGAAAGAAATGCCGCCAAGGGGATACCGGAGGGATACGGTATCTTTTTTGCCGCCTCAAGGCATGGAGACGGTGTGCCTGCTTGGGAGGCAAGACAGTCAGGAGGAAAATAAAATAATATAGGAGGTGAAGGGAAAGTGGATGATATACATCAAATCAGGCGGGTCCGGATTATCTATTTTTCAGGAACCGGCGGAACGAAACGGATCGCCGAGGCCTTTAAAAAAGAACTGCAAGGCCGGGGGGATCGAGGTTATCGTTAAGAATCTCAGCGCAACAAGGCAGGAGAAAAGAGACGCTTCCCCGGAACAATTGCTGCCAAGTCTTGGAGAGCAAAGGCTTCCAGGTCGTATACGACAGGATGATGTGCATGCCAGCCAACATATTTAAGGGAACATTTTTAAGGGAACATTCCGGTAAGTTCGCCCAAGGATTCAGGATTACCGGGGCCTGCACAGGCTACGGCTGGTGTGAACGAAACTGTCCCCTGTCCAATATCAAAATCCCCGAAGAGACTTCAAAACCTGTATTTTTAAACAATTGTGTTATTTGTACGCGCTGTGTATACGGCTGCCCGGCACGAGCGATCAGGTTAAACGGCGGCAAAGCAGATTACAGCATAATAACGGCTTGGCCGTCTCAGACGAACGCTTAAAACAACGCGTATTGCCCCAAATACCGTCTTGGCGCAAATGGTCAGCACGATTCATACGAGCTTTTATTAAAAAATCGGCGATTAAGCTTCGTATCCGAAAAGTACAATTTGATTTTTGCCTGTGGCGCAGATTTCAATCTCTACGGCGTCTAATTGAATCGTATTACCCAGGCCCAGCCCGGTATGGCTTCCAACAAATGATGTTTGCAGATTATTGATGACTTCCCAGGGAGCCGATGCCTCCAGCACTGCATCTGTTATATCCTTTTCAATTGGATTTGTTAAATAATCGAGAGAGCCGATTAAGGAAAGGCTTATTTGCTCCAGTTCAGTCCAAGCTGCCTGAGCATTAGGTCGCCAATAGAGGATCATTGAACTGACGCCTACTGCAAGGGTTAGACTGAGTCTGCAATAGAACCTTAAAACAACCCGCTCAATATCCAAATAAGCATACATGGCCGGAAGCAGGCTGTAGTCTAAGATGATATTTCCTCTGGTCTGGGTAATCAATCCTGAGATTAGAGAGGCAACGCTGCCATTATGAAGCCCTACGGCATTATTAACATTTGTAAAATCAGCGCTGCCGTTATAAGGTACCTGCGTAGCTGTAACAGCGCCGGAAGTATTACATCTTATTTGCTCATCAGCTGTTCTCACCATAAGAGCGTTATTTGGCCTGAGCTGATAAGGCGAATGAAAATTTTGACTTACCGCGCTGAAGGGTTCTGTTATCCTGAGGGAAAGAAAGTCATCATTCCCGTCACTGAATAGAATAGATACTGCCAGAGGAGCTGATACTTGCACTGCCGTCAAACAGACGCTTTTCTGCGTCTCCGGACTCCAAAGATTCTTTTTAGTCGTCAGGACGCCAAAACTATCATATTTAATCATGTTTGAGCTTTTTTCCAAAGCTGCTGGAATTTGTTGAGGACTTCTCATTAACCGGCGCTCCTTTGGTTTTCTGTGATAGCCTTAAAACTCACGGCCTTATAACTCATAGCCTATAAGAGTGACATTAACTGTCCCTGCGGCGCTTGTTGTAACAGACACTGCCTCATCCGGGTTAAACCGAATAGGCGAGGGAAAGCTTTCACTACAGGTTGCAAGGCTGCCGGTAAGGATAATTGACATGAAAGGAGAATGGTTTGCTCTGTTCAGTTGAATGACTACCGGAACAGTGGCGGAAACTTGTAAGGCAGTCATGAATATGCTTTTGCCGGGATCAGGAGTCCAAATCGGTGTATCTGTTTGAATGGCAGTAAATGTTCGAAACAAGACAATATCTGAGGGATATTCTCTTGTGACCAAGGGCTCTTCCAAATTAAAAACAATACTCATGAGTTTTGTTTGATCGCCCATAAAAAACTCCCTATGCCTATATTTTTAAATATAGTTAATTATATGACATCTGGTTTATACCGTGACTTATGCCAAGATCAGCAGAGGAGCGAACTGGCGCGCCAATTCCGGCCGGTTTAGGTGAATAAAGAAACAAATTGGATGGACATAGGTACTCCCGGCCTTGGCAGGTAGGCAACCTCCAAGGTAAGGAGGCCTTTTTTGATTGTATAATTACGCTTAGGCTGAACCACTCCATTAATAAACAGCTGCTGATAAGAAGTTTGTTGAGGATCAAGTATTCCTTTCTGGCCATACATCGTTATTTCATCGGCATTGGTATACACTCTTTCCTCGCCGGCCAGAGTGTTGTATTGATAGATTTCTGCATTTAAAAGGGCCTTGTTTTTATCGTTTATGATTAAAGATTCAAGAATGATGAGCGCTCCTGTTTTCGGGGGGCTGTCTACTGTTAAAGTTAAAAGCCCTTCTGCTACGGTATAGTTGATCGGAGGCTGTAATATCCCGTTAACATAAAGGTTAAAGAAGGAGACTTCCGCAGGGTTGGGGATACCTTTATTGCCGTAGATTGTTAACTCATCATCATTTGTAAAAGATGTCTTAAGCCCGTCCGAAATGGTATTATATTGATAATTTGTTCCCTTCAGAATTGTGTTATCTTTAGGATTAAAAGAACCTGTAACCTCCGTTCCTAAAACAATGGTGTTGTTGGAATTTAAAGTCCCTATATCCCAAATAAGCCGGTTGCCTTTTTGGGATATGGTACCTTGGGTAAGGCTCAGGATATTAAGACTAATCAAATTATCCAATAATAAGGCATCGGTCATGATCACATTGCTGGCCGGACCATAGCCATTATTGGATATTCTGATTTCTGTTGTCCAAGTACGAACCTCATTGGCCTGTACTTCCAGAGGCCCTGCCGTAACGTATTTTTCAAGCGTTAGGTTGGCAAATGTATAAGGACAGGGGATAGGCCTCTCAATCTTTGCTTGCGTGTTTTGAATTAAAAGCTTATTTTGTAAGGGATAGAAATTAGGAAGATCCTTACATTCAAAAATGCAGCAGATAGAATGAGCAAAGGACTCTTCGTACTCAGGCGGTTCGGGAAAAAATCCATAACTAGGTACCCATAACGGTACCTTTCCCACGGCTTTGATAACCATAAATACGCCTACAGAAAAATGCAGGCGTCCATTGCAGCTGTTGGGGGCGTTTAGAAGCTCTGAACGGGTTTCCACGACAATATGATAGGAAAACTCAGCTCTTGATTCCGGCATAAACATCATGACGTCTTGGGCTATATCGGGTAAATAGCCTTTGATTCCAGCATTGGCAGTGATTATTTTAAAGGGTATTTTTAAGAGGAATTGAACTCGTTTGCAATGGGGTCTATCCTTTATATCCGTTATCTTCAGGGTATTTTCCATAATAAACCCTGGTTTAAATACAATGTTATGAAAACCGGCGGGAAGATCGATAGCGATATCTTCAAAGCAAGCTCTTTGTTGATACTGCGAAAAAACTTTGTCCACAATGACGCAAGTCTTTATATAGTCTGAAACATGGATTAAAGCTCCGGAAGTAATGCTTGATATCAGGCAGGAATTTGAACTCCATCCTGAGGCAATAGCTCTGCTGAGGGAACGCAATCCGGC
>DATMXV010000209.1:0-27876 GCA_035561335.1 Desulfitobacteriaceae bacterium | reverse complement strand
GACGAAATATAATGATAACAAGAATTACTATCAAAGGCCAAAGCAGTGAAGAAATACTTGTAATTATCTTATCCATCCAGAATTACACCTCCGCACTATTCCAAAAAATTCTCAGTAAAAGGATTAAACAATATGTAAACTTATTTGCTTAAAGATATTTTAATTTATAATTAAGGAAAATGTAAGGCATAATTTGTCGGAATATCTTTTATTTGTCAGGATTGATCCTAAAAACTGCATCCGGATTTTTCTTTAAATCTAAATAGTCAAGAATACTTTCCAATCAATATTTTGGACTGTAGGGCCGTTCCATTAAACCCGCATACAACTTAAATGTAGCCGGGGAATAAGCAGACTGATCATTCCAGACCGCAACATTAATAATCGCCGGGTTCCCTGATACTTGCGCCCTCCTGATCGCCGGGATGATTTCGTTGGGATCAGTTACCAGTTCACCGTAACCGCCCCATGCCGCCGCGACTTTCTCATAATTGAACATTCCACAGCCCCCCGAATCTTCCAGGATACAGCCAAGCGCATTATTTTCGTTGGGAGTAAAAGCGTTTGCCATCGCCCTTATCATCCCGAAGTTACTGTCATTGCTGATTATGCAGATCACAGGTATATGCATTTTTACATAGGTAAAAAACTCTCCCAAATACTGTCCAAGGGATCCGTCCCCTGTTACATACAAAATTGGTCTCCCCGTTGCCGACCAGCAGCCGGTAACGCTCCCGGCGCCATAGCCGATTGCTCCGAACCTGGAGCCAAAGTACATCCGGCCAATATGAGAACCCGTATCCTCCATCAGTAAACCGGCGGTTAACAATTCCCAAGTCATACAATCCCCGCCATCCAGCACCACATTATATTGTTGGCCCTCAGTATTCAAAAACTTTTGGACCTCGGCGGCTAGACGCGCCGGATGAACCGGGACATTGCCGGAAGTTAAAACCGGCGCCAGCTTTCTTTTGAGGTTTTCTCTCATATCAGTTAAACTGTCTACCCATGAACTGCTCCTGCGTTTGCCAGCCTTGCTTTTTACAATCTCCAGGATCTGACCGGCTACTGCATCTGCAGAGCCGACAATGCCCACGTCAACCCTTCTGTTTAAACCAATATGATAAGCATTCCGGTGTACGGAAATTAAGCGGGCCCGGGGATTTAAAGCCCCCTTGGTTGCGTCATACCTGTAATTAAGGGTCAGTATGACATCTGCCTGCCCGGAGGCCAGCCCTCCGGCTTGACAGAGAGGGCTGTTTTCTCTAAAAAAGAAACCTTTATTTGTGTAACCGCAGCTTGCGGGAATCTGAAGATATTCTATCAATTCCCTGATGGCTTCCGGGTTTTTTAAGCCGAATTGCGCGGAATCCCCCACGATTAGAGCAGGACGTTCGGCACTGACCAGCAAGTCTGCCGCCTCTTCAATCAAAGCCGGTTCCCCCAGGACCCGGGCAGCGGCAAGATATCCGGCCGGATAAATAACCTCTTCTTCTTCCACTTTTGAGATCTGCAGGACGTCAATCGGCAGCTCCAAATATACAGGGCCGGGAACAGCCCCGATACAATGCCTGTGGGCGGCAGCCACATATTCGGCAATCCTTCTGGTTTCCACACACCTTTCAGCCCAGAGGGTATTGGTTTTCATAAGATTAACGGTCTCATACTCCTGAAGCTGCTCGTAAAGATGCTCGGATACCTTGGCGCTGCCGCCCAGGACAATAAGCGGGACTTCACCCAATTTGCAGTCAGCAACAGGGGTAACCATATTGGTAATCCCGGGTCCGGCAGTTGCCACGACAATACCCGGTTTACCGGTAGTGTGGGCGTATGCCATTGCCGCGTATCCGGCGGCACTTTCATGCCTGGTATCGATTACTTCAATACCCACTTTTTCACATTCCTGATAGATGCGGAAGATATGCCCTCCTGTTAAGGTAAAAATTTTTTCCACTTCAGCATTTTTAAGAGCTTTCGCCAGGATTTGGGCCCCATCAACCTCTGCCATACCTCTTACTCCTCTCATCATCTTTAATTATGAGCCTATGAGCCATTTTCTGAAGTAATTATAGCGGTTAATGTATTTTACCTAAATTGTTATTGCTGGTCAATTTGGCTTTGGCATATAATTAGCTTAAATAAAATAATTTATTTATCCGCTCTACTTCTAAATTTTAAGGAGGGTTAAGCAGATGAAAGTTGTCGGTATTAATTCCAGTCCGCGCCGGGATGGCAATACATCAATGCTGATAAACACCGTCTTTCAGGAATTGGAAAAGGAAGGAATCGAAACAGAGCAGATCCGGATTGGCGGAACAGTTGTGAGGGGCTGTACAGGTTGTGGGACATGCGCTAAACAACGCAACAGGCGCTGTGTATTTGATGAAGACATCATCAATGATTGTATTGCTGAAATAAGCGCCGCTGACGGCATTATCCTGGGCTCCCCTTGCTATTTTACCGATGTAACGGCTGAAATGAAGGCCTTTATTGACCGGGTGGGCATGGTCTCCCTGAATAACGGCGGAATTTTAAAACATAAGGCCGGCGGCTGCCTTGTCGCCGTGCGCAGGGGAGGCGCCACGCACGCGTTTGACACTATGAATCACTTTCTCCACTATATGCAGACCTTTATGGTAGGGGCCAGCTATTGGAACATGGCGTATGGCTTAAAGATTGGAGATGTCAATAATGACCAGGAAGGTCTCAGGAACATGAAGACTTTAGGGGAAAATATGGCCTTCCTATTAAAGAAACTCCGGGCATAGGCAAGCCTTTTTAATTTAAAATTTTCGCCATGACCACTCAGGCTCATTGTACAATTGCCGGCGCAAGATTCTCCAGATTTCCTTAAATCCCTCCTGAATACTTTCCGCACTGCAGCCTAAAGCCCTAAAACAGTAAGCCTCTTGCCGGATTTCCGTCCCGGCCAGCAAAATCTGATGATACTTGGCAAGCTGCCCCAACAAGCCGTCTTGATCATCCGTATTCCTCTGCAGCAGTTCCGGCATCACCTCTGGCAGCTTGGGATCAACTACCCAAAATGTTCCCATATGCGTATATCCATAGAGAATTCCCAGCCGGCTGTTCCAGGTCTGCAACTGCTTGGGGATTTTTTGCGGTTCGAGTTTAAACCTGTCACTATAGATCAATTCCTGATCCAAAAAAATATTCGTCTGCTGGTCAATTAGCTGATAGGCAAATAGTTCCTGCCTGGCGGCACGTCCGGGGGCCGTTATTTCCCAGAACAAAGCGGATGCCTTGCCGGAAATATGTAAATTGGTGCGGCTGAACAAACAGGATTCGGCAAATGGTATCACCACTTCCGGCAGATATTCAAGCCTGCCCCCTTGCTCAACAAGCAAAGTTGTAAATTGCTGGGAGTGAAGGCCAAGCGGGGAACGAAAGACCTTTAACGCACCCTGACCAAAAACCACAGCCCGGGCATTAGGCCTGACCCTCAGGAAAATACTGTGCCGGTCCCCTTGCAGGAGACCGGCCGCCGGATTCATGATATAAAAGAAAACCGCTCCATTTTCAGCCGGGTAAAGCGGGTTTGAGGCCCGCAGCGGCATTCTCTGCCGTAAGGGAAAATAAATACTCCGGCCTTGCTCCCGGCGGATTTCTGCCTGCAGAATCCCGTGTTTCAAGGGCGAAATCATATCACGATATCCTCCATAATTACGTTTTTCCGGATCCAGGCTAAAACATTTCCCAGCCCTTCTTCCGTCTTCAGATTGGTAAATAAAAAAGGCCGTTCCCCGCGCATGCGCCGGGAATCTTTGGCCATCACTTCCAGACTGGCCCCGACATAAGGGGCTAAATCCGTCTTGTTGATAACCAGCAGATCCGAACGGGTAATACCCGGCCCTCCTTTGCGGGGGATTTTTTCCCCTTGGGCGACATCTATAATATAAATCGAGACATCGACCAATTCCGGACTGAAAGTCGCTGCCAGATTATCGCCGCCGCTCTCGACAAAAATCAACTGCAGGTCAGGGAATCTGTTTATCAGCAGATCGACTGCTTCCAGGTTCATAGAGGCGTCCTCTCTGATCGCTGTATGAGGACATCCGCCCGTTTCCACGCCGATAATTCGTTCCCGGGGCAGAACTCCGTTATTACCAAGGAATTCTGCATCTTCTTTGGTAAAAATATCATTGGTTACAACTGCAATACTATACTCTGAGGCCAGGTAACGGGTTATTTTTTCGACCAGGGCAGTTTTCCCGGAACCAACGGGACCGCCCACTCCAATCCGAATCGGCCACACATTAAGACCTCCTTTATCATGACATAAATATCCGGGAATATAATCCCTCATGAGCCATACCGGCCCAATCGATAGCCGGAGCACTCCCGCCCCAGTCATGTTCTTGTGCTGTTGAAACCCATTGGATACAGGCTGCGAGCAGGGGCTGCAGGACTGCCAGTACCTGCTGGCCGGCAGTCTGCCCGAGAGGAACCGCCCTGACGCCATTGGCAACAAGGGCGGCTGCCGTCATATGCCCATAGGCGGCGAGCAGTAAGCTTAAATCAATTTTCGCTGCCGCCCCGTAGTGCCCCAAAATAATTGCCTGATGCCCAAAAGGCAAGTCCATCCCGGAAACATATCCGGCATCGATAGCAACCAGGAGCCGGCGCAGCTGCCGGCCCATTTTTACACTGCCTTCACGGCTTTCTGCCGGGACCTTCATGGCATTTAAACGTCTGTCCAGCTCACTCAGCCGCAGCCTGTCTTCCTGCCCGGCTGCCAGCCAGGCAAGTTTAAGCGCCAGGAGATCGGTGGGCCGCCACGTATAATAAAGGTAGGTCTGCATAAAGCCGGTTAAGTCCTGACCGGTTTTAATATCACCCCGCTGAACAAAGGTTTCCAGGCCAAAAGACTGGGTAAAACCGCCGGCAGGAAAAGCTGAATCTGCCAATTGCATTAAACGCAGTCCCGTAATCAGGGAAAGCTCTCGGCTCACGGGACAAAAGTCCAATCTTCCTTGACCGGAGATAACCCCAGTTTTAAGAGCTGTTCCCTAAGCACACTGTTATAGGGCGTAATCAGGGAATCATGCTTCACCTCAAGTGGAGCATGCATATTGCCGATGGCATGCGCGGCCAGACCCATTTCCCGCATATCTTTAACCGGAACAACCAGTACAGCCTCATCTTTTACCTTGACTACAATCAGATGATTCCCTTCCCGGCAGAGAATATCCCCGGGGTGCAGGTGTCCTTTTTCCAGTTGAATCCCGATATCCCTGCCAACATCGGTAGTTTTTCGGAGGATTCGTTTCTGAAGCTCATCCCAGGAAAGAAAAACATATTCAATTGTATAATCCTCTTTGTCATGATGGTCATGTGCCAAATCGGCAAGTTTACCAATTACTTCATTGACAATCATAAGCGTAAACTCCTTACTGGCTTTTTACCCTGACTAAGCTTTTATCTCAGAAATGCTGGTATGATTTTTGAATTTTGCCAAGCGAACCATTTAGTGAAGCAGCGTAAACGAACGCAGTCCTGAATAGCGTTAAGTTGCGTCACAGGTTCACATGCAGTACTACCCAAAGGTTTTACGCAATAGCGGAGCAGGCAAGCGAGTAGCTGCGCAACGTGGTAAGCGGGTAAATTCAAAAATCATTTAAAACATAAAATAGCGTTGGGCCAGAGGCAAAACAGCTGCCGGTTCACAAGTAAGGACTTCGCCGTCAGCCTTCACCTCGTAGGTTTCCGGATCCACAGAGATCCTTGGTGTGGCAAAGTTATGTTTCAGGTCCGCTTTGCCGATTTGACGGCAGTTTTCCACCGGAACAAGGCGTTTTTCCAGTTTTAATTCCTGTACTAACCTGTCCCTGTCTGCTGCTTGAGAGACAAAGGTTACGGCACAGGCAGCAATTCCTTTGCCATAGGCGGCGAACATCGGTCTCTGGATTACGGGCTGCGGTGTGGGAATAGAGGCATTGGCATCGCCCATGGCCGCATGCATGATCATCCCGCCTTTGATCACCAGCGCCGGTTTAACCCCGAAAAATTTCGGTTTCCAAAGGACGAGATCCGCCAGTTTTCCCTTTTCCACTGAACCGGCGAGCTGACTGATGCCATGCGTAATTGCAGGATTAATGGTGTATTTGCTCACATAGCGTTTAAGCCGCTGATTATCACTGTATAACCCGTCTGATTCCAGAGGTCCGCGCTGGACTTTCATCTTATGCGCTGTCTGCCAGGTCCTGATAATGACTTCGCCAACCCGTCCCATGGCCTGGGAATCGGAAGACATCATCGAGATTACACCCAAGTCATGCAAAATATCCTCCGCGGCAATTGTTTCCGGGCGGATCCGGGAATCAGCAAAAGCAAGGTCTTCAGGGACTTTTTTATCAAGATGATGACAAACCATCAGCATATCCAGATGTTCTTCCAGAGTGTTGACCGTAAACGGCCGGGTAGGATTGGTGGAAGAAGGCAGGACGTTGGGCAGGGAGGCTATTTTAATAATATCCGGGGCGTGGCCGCCGCCCGCTCCTTCCGTATGAAACGTATGGATCGTTCGCCCGGCAATCGCGGCTATCGTATCTTCGACAAAGCCGGCTTCATTCAGGGTATCCGTATGAATAGCCACCTGGACATCAAAATCATCCGCTACTTTGAGGCAGCAATCAATTGCCGCCGGCGTTGAGCCCCAGTCTTCATGAAGCTTAAGTCCGATAGCTCCGGCTTTAATCTGAGCGATCAGCGGTTCCGGACAAGAGTTATTTCCTTTGCCAAAAAAACCCAGATTAACGGGAAACCCTTCCGCAGCCTGCAGCATCCAGGATAAATTCCATTCACCCGGTGTGCAGGTTGTGGCATTCGTTCCGGCAGCCGGCCCGGTGCCGCCCCCCAGCATAGTGGTAATTCCTGAGGCAACCGCGGTCTCAACCTGCTGCGGACAAATAAAATGAATATGGGTATCAATCCCGCCGGCTGTAACGATATAATTTTCAGCGGCAATAACCTCGGTGCCTGCTCCGACCGGAAGGTTGACCCCGGCCATTGTCTTGGGATTCCCGGCATGGCCCAGCCCGAAAATCCGTCCGTCCTTGATCCCGATATCCGCCTTGACAATTCCCCAATAATCGAGAATCACGGCATTGGTAATGACCAGGTCCATGGCCTCGGCCAATGCCTGCGGGTCTTGTCCCATCCCATCGCGGATAACTTTACCGCCGCCAAATTTGGCCTCATCCCCCCGCCCGGTCAGATCGGCTTCGACTTCCAGCCATAACTCCGTATCGGCTAAGCGAATCTTATCGCCGGTGGTGGGGCCATACATATCAGCATGTTGACGGCGTGACATCTCTAGAGTCACGGTTGTTCCCCCCTGACTTTAATAAATCCCTGCCGTTCAGCTTGTTCAAGGCATTTTTCCTTATCCGGACAACCGGCCGTCAGATTATTCGCCCCGTACCAGGGCCCCTGACCGGAGAATTGAACAAGCTGAACCACCCGGCTTTCTCCCGGTTCAAAACGGACAGCGGTACCGGAAGGAATATTTAAGTGCATGCCCCAGGCTAAGGCCCGGTTAAAAACCAAATACCTGTTGACCTCAAAAAAATGATAATGTGAGCCAACCTGAATGGGACGGTCGCCGGTATTTTCAACCTTCAGGGTTTCGCCGGGCAGGCCTTGATTTGCTTCTATAATGCCTTGAGCGAGGATCAACTCTCCGGGTATCATAACTCCATCCCCCCTGTAAACCGGATTGGCTGATGGACGGTAACCAATTTCGTCCCATCGGGAAAAGTCCCCTCAATCTGGATCTCCTCGATCATTTCCGGGACCCCCTCCATGACCTCGTCACACCGCAGAATCTTCGTTCCCATCTCCATGAGCCGGGCGACTGTATACCCCTCACGGATCAATTCCAGTAACTCAGCGCTAATGAGAGCCACTGCTTCCGGATAATTCAACTTTAAACCCCGTTTTAAACGTCCGCGGGCAACCTGTCCCGCCGTGTAAATCAACAATTTGTCTTTCTCTGCCGGACTAAGATGCATTATCACTCCCCCTTGTCCGAATGCTCAGATAGCCACCAGTTTTTCAATTTCCGCCGGGTTGAGATCCAGCGTTAAACCTTCGGCCACAATTTGTCCTTTTTCCATCACGTAATAGTAATCAGATACTTCAATAACGAATTCTAGGTATTGCTCAACAAGCAGAATGGTCAGGTCCGTTTCCTGCCGCAGTTGTTTGATCACCCGGCCAATAGCCTGAATCACGGAAGGCTGTATTCCCTCCGTAGGCTCATCCAGGATCAGCAGCCGGGGGCTGGAAACCAAAGCCCGGGCAATCGCCAGCTGTTGCTGCTCCCCACCGCTTAAGTTCCCGCCTTTTCTTTTTTGCAAAGTCAGCAATACCGGAAACAGCTCATAGATCTTTTCATCAATCCGCCCCTTGCCTCCGGTTGCTTCCAAACCCAGCAAAAGGTTTTCCTGTACGGTCAGTTGGGGAAAGATATCCCTGCCTTGGGGAACATAACTTATCCCCTGCCTGGCGCGATAAAAGGTGGGCTTGTGGATCATTTCCCGCCCGTTAAACTTAATGCTTCCCCGCGGTGTTTTAACCATTCCCATAATACTTTTCAGAAACGTTGTCTTGCCAACCCCATTACGCCCTAAAAGGCAGACGATTTGCCCTTGGGGTACTTGCAGACTGACACCGTTGAGAATGATACTTTCCCCGTAGTAAGCCTCAAGATCAGTAACCTCAAGCATCATGTTCATGTTTTCCACCCCGTCCCAGATAGACATCGATGACTTTCTGATTATGCTGAACTTCATAAACACTGCCCTCATCCAGGATGGCGCCTTCATGTAAAACGGTTACTTTGCTGGCATAATCCCGGACAAATTCCATGTCATGCTCGACAACAATAATCGTGCAGTTTTTGGCAATCCTGGTTAACAGCTCTCCTGTCTTATCTGTTTCCGAGCGGCCCATCCCGGCAACCGGTTCATCTAAAAGCATCAATTTCGGTTCCTGGGCCAACAGCATCCCGATTTCCAGCCATTGTTTCTCCCCATGAGATAAGGCTGCGGGGGTGTTGAACCTTTTTTCATACAAACCGATTGTGCCTAAAATATCATCGATCCTGTCCGTCTGTTCTTTACTGAGTCCCCGGAAGATCGAAAAATAGAGTGAACGGTCCTTAGCTGCAGCAAGTTCCATGTTTTCATAGACCGTCATATTGGTAAAGACGGATGGAACCTGAAACTTCCTGCCAATACCAAGATTAACAATCTCATGCTCGGAATAGCGGGTAACATCGACCCCGCCGGAAAACATCACCTGTCCGGACTGCGGTTTGACCCGCCCGCAAATGGCATCCAGCAAGGTGGTTTTACCAGCGCCGTTTGGTCCGATAAAAAAACGGATCTCCCCTTTCTCAATCCCGGTATTTACATTATTCACTGCCTTATATCCGTCAAAGCTGACTGTCAGATTATCGATTTGCAGTATCGAATCCATTATTTCACCGCCTTTCCATTCCTTTCATTTATCAAACTGCTTTTTGAGATTCTCTCAAGCTTCTATAATTAACTGTCATTAAGCCGCTTTCCCGGTTCCTGCGCACACCTTGTCTTTGTGCAGTAAACGCTTCAGCCTGCCGGCCAAGTTTCGGAATAAGCCAACGATTCCCTCAGGCATTGACAAGACAACAAAAATAAAGGCAAACCCCAGGAAATAAGACCAGACAGCCGGGAAACTTTCACTGATTCCGCTTTTCAGTGCATTTACCAGGATGGCCCCAATCACAGCGCCAATCAGAGTTCCGCGGCCGCCGATCGCTACCCAGATAATCATTTCAATCGACGGGACAATCCCCATGTTGGCCGGCGAGATGATCCCAACCTGAGGTACATAAACAGCTCCCGCCAGGCCTGCCAAAGCTGCCGACAAGGCATAGATAAATACCTTATAAGTCGTGGGATTATACCCGGAAAAGCGGACCCTGTTTTCTCCATCCCGGATCGCCACCAGAATCCTGCCGATCCTGCGTTTAATCAGAAGGCTACAAAGACCATAGGTCAGGATGAGAAGTCCGATGGCAATATAGTATAAAACCAGCTTAGTTGCCGAACTTGATAAGGAAAACCCCATCAGTGTTTTGTAGTTCGTCAAGCCGTTGGTCCCACCGGTGTAGGCCTGCTGTCCGACAAACAGAACCACAAAAATAATTGCCAAGGCTTGGGAGAGGATGGAGAAATAGACTCCCCGGATACGGTTTTTGAATGTTAAATACCCGATAAAAAATGCCAGGATTGCGGGAATCAAGACGGCCATGGCCATGGCAAAGTAACTGTTGGCAAAGGGCGCCCAGTACCAGGGAAGTTTTTCTAAACCGCTCCAGGACATGAAATCCGGCAGTTTGCCGGAGGCAGCTTCCAGCTTTAGATACATAGCCATACAGTAACCGCCAAGTCCAAAGTAGACACCATGTCCCAGACTTAAGATCCCTGTATACCCCCAGATCAAGTCCAAACCGATTGCCAGAATGGCATAAGCGATAAATTTGCCCAGTAAATTTACTCTGAAATCGCTCAAGAACAAGGGAGCCAGTACCAAAACCAGAATAATCATGGAAAATACTACTTTTTCTTTTGATTTTAACAGTTTTCGGGCATCGAACTTCGAGCCTCGAACCTCAATCATCATCATGCCCCCTTTCCTTACTGATTTACCCTCTTCGTTCAATCCATGCCAGCTATCCCTGTTCGTTTAATCCGCACTGTTTATCCCAATTCTTCTCTAATCCCTGCTGTTTACTCCTATTCGTCCAACAAACGGCTGCTGACATTGAACAACCCTTTCGGCCGCCACTGCAAAAAGGCAATCACTAACAGAAAAACAAGCACCTTGCCGAGTGAGGTATTCGTCATAAACTCCAGCGCGGTATTGCCTACGCCAATAAAAATCCCGCCTGCGACTGTCCCCAGCAGTGTTCCTGCCCCGCCAAGAACGACAACCATAAACGTATCGATGATATAGTTTGTTCCCAGGGTAGACCCGATCGACCCCAGCAGGGTTAAAGCACAACCGGCAATCCCGGCAAGCCCTGAACCCAGGGCAAAGGTAAAGGCATCCACCCGGCGGGTACTGATCCCCATACTTTCCGCCATTTCCCGGTTCTGCATGACCGCCCTGATCCGGCGTCCCATTTTGGTTCTGTAGAGCAGGCCAAACATCCCCATGAGGCAAACAATTACCAAAGCAATAATGAAAAGCCGTTTGTAAGGCAGCTGCAGCCCTTGTTGGATGATCAGTCCTCCCTCCAGCCAGCCCGGGCTTTTGACATCTACATTTGGCGCCCCGAAAATGCTTCTGGCCAATTGCTGCAGCACCAGACTCACACCCCAGGTCGCCAGGATGCTGTCCAACGGTCTGTTGTACAGGTGGCGAATTACCGTCCCTTCCAGAACCAGACCCATCAGGCCGGCAATCAGAAAGGAAACAGGTATTGCCAGGATGAAATACCAGTCAAAAAGACTTTTAGCCAAATGTGCTATAAACAAGGTTTGGATCAAATAGGTGATATAAGCTCCCGCCATGATGAACTCACCATGAGCCATATTGATGACTTTCATTAACCCAAAGGTAATGGCCAGACCCAGTGCGGCCAGCATCAGAATTGAACTGACACTGATACCGTTAAATATTTGCAGTAAATATGTTTGCATACTTGTCACCTCCTGAGCGCCGGAAAGGGACCACGGTGCAGGCGCTCTCCGGCCCGCACCGTTCATTGATTTTAATTGTTAAACTCCGGGATATCCAAGTGCACGTTCACCATCGCTCCGGAGCTACTCACTAACTACGCAGCTAAAGTGCCAAACCTCTGGGTTAGTCTGCATGTCACGCAGCTTTTTTGCCGTCCATGGCAAAAGCTGCATCAGTCCATCCATGGACAAGTCAAATGGCACTTCTTAACGCTGCTCCGTTTCGTTCGCTTACGTTCCTCCGCGAAATCGGTTCTCTTAGCACTTGTATCTCCCTCAGTCAATTTCATCTTCTATGCCTAATAAGCATAGGGACTAATTGCTGAGGCCTTTAGCCCAATCGTAGGACTTCAGATACGGATCAGGCTTGACTGCCTCCGGTGTACTCCAGATTTCCTTGATCAGGCCATCTTCCATAACTTCACCGATTCTGACCGGCTTCCAGAGATGCTGATTTTCGCCTTCGATTTTAACTGTTCCTTCAGGCGCTTTGAATTCCAGTCCTTTAGCCGCTTCCTTCACCTTATCCACGTCTGTGGAACCGGCTTTTTTAACTGCTTCCGCCCATAAATAGACGCCGTCATAGGCTGCTTCGATCGGATCATCCGTGACCCGGTCAGCGCCGTATTTGGCTTTGTAATTCTTAACAAATTCGGTATTCTCGGGTGTATTCGTTGTCTGATAGTAGTTCCAGGATACCAGGTGCCCTTGGATGTTGGCGGCGCCAATCCCACGAACTTCTTCTTCCGCGACACTGACAGAGAGGGTTGTCAAATCTTTGGAGGTGATTCCCGCATCTTTCAGTTGTTTAAAGAAAGCGACATTGCTGTCCCCGTTTAAGGTGTTGAAGACGACATCCGGTTGGGAGGCCTTAATTTTATTAATTACCGTACTGTAGTCGGTATGTCCCAGCGGAGTGTATTCTTCAGCAGTTATTTCGCCGCCCAGGGCGGCAACCTGTGCTTTAATAATTTTGTTGGCTGTTCTGGGAAACACATAATCGGAACCCAACAGGAAGAATTTCTGGCCTTTGTTTTGAAACAGCCACTCTACAGCCGGAACAATCTGCTGATTTGGTGCGGCCCCGGTGTAGAAAATATTCGGGGAGGACTCCATCCCTTCATACTGTACCGGATACCAGAGCAAGCCCTTGTTTTCCTCGAATACCGGCAGGACAGCCTTCCGGCTGGCTGAAGTCCAGCAGCCAAATACTGTCGCTACCTTATCCTGCAGCAGTAATTTTTTCGCTTTCTCCGCGAAAGTCGGCCAATCCGAGGCCCCGTCTTCAATCACCGGCTCAATTTTCTTACCTAATACGCCGCCCTGGGCATTGATTTCTTCAATTGCCATCATTTCCGCGTCCTTGACAGATACTTCACTGATCGCCATAGTCCCGCTTAAGGAATGTAAAATTCCCACCTTAATCGTCTCTCCGGAATTATTCCCGGTTTCTGCGGCGCCGCCGGTTTTCGCAGTTCCACATCCGGCCAGCAGCAAGCCGGCAATAAGAGATAAAGAAATTACGCCTTGCAATCGCTTTATAAGTTTTGGGGAAATACTATTGTTCATTACAAATCCCTCCATGCAATTTTTCCGGCAGGCTTGGCCAAACCGCTGCCGGATTTTTCGCTAGCGCTAACAAACCCAAACAAAAAGGCGCTCTGGGAAATGTTCCGTATCCCGGAGGATACATTCCATTCCTCACAGCGCCATTGCTGGCTAAACTATTTGACAATATTATTTTTACATTTTATTTTTAGAAATAATACCTTAAAAAACAGTTATTTTACCTTAAAAAACGGAAAAAATATTTTACCCCCACGCTTCTTTATTAGTCCAGAGTTTCCGGTACTGCAGCGGTGTATATCCTGTATAGTTCTTAAACAGACGACAGAAGTAATCCGCACTGCTATACCCCAGTTTTTCACTGATTTCATAATTTTTATATTCACCGGTACCCAGGAGATGCTTGGCATATTCCATTTTCATTTTCGTTACATAGTCATTGAAATTAATTTCCGTTGTATGTTTAAATTGTTTTCCCAGATAATCCTTACTCACATGCACCTCCAGGGCAACCCGTTCCAGGGTAATATCTTCTTCAATATGCTCCATGATATATTGACAGGTTTTGCGGATAATGCTTTCGCTTTGATGCAGTTCATATTTTCTGATGATTTTAGCCAGGCCCCTGATATAGCCGGCAAATTCCTTTTTCAGCCGCCCCGGATTATCCGCTGCCTGAAGCTCACTGCAGAAAGCAGCTTCTTCCACTTTGTGAAGCCAGGGAAAGGCCTGCATAACCGCCTCATTCAGCTTAAGCATCATGATTTCCGCCAGCTTGGCGGTTTTAAATAAATCCCTGTCCATCAACCTGGTCAATTCCTCAAATACACTCTCAGCTTCGCCAAGTACCGTCACCCGGCCTGACAAGATTAACTCAGCCATATGTTCTTCCCGGTTCTTCGGATAATAGAGCCTCAGGCTTTCTTCGATCAGCCTGTGCTCTTCTTCTTCCCTGATTTTTTTTTGATTTTTCTCTTCCAGAAATCTTCTTGCTCTTTCCAAGGCTTCACTTAAGACATCATCCTCCAAAGGTTTTGTCATATAATCAAAAGCGCCTAAACGTATTCCTTGTTTCGCATATTCAAAATCACTATGCGTACTAAGCAGAATAGAACAGACATCAATTTTTTTTAACTTAAGTTCATTCAATAACTCAATCCCATTCATACCCGGCATTTTGATATCGGTGATCACCAGATCTATCTGTCCGGCAGCCAGCTTGGTTAACGCTTCTTTGCCGTCACCGGCTTCCTCTTCTACCTGAAATCCATAGTCAGCCCACTTTTTATAGCGCTTCAGCATATATCTTACGGTTTTATCATCATCAATAATCAGCACTTTGAACATCTGCTTCCCCCGCCCCGCTTGTTTTTATTTTCTCATATTGGCCAGTAAGCTTTTAAAAGGACCGCTGCCTCTTCAAAATTGTAGGAGGCAATTTTTTTATTCAGCTGCCTGTATTCCCAAGCGGCTAATTCATTTTCAAGAAAATTACAGGAGGCAAATAAAGCGGCCGCATCGGCATCGCCTTCTTCCAGGAGTTTAATCAATTTAGCTATTTCCCTGTAGATATCCCGCTTTTGACTGCGCGTTACTTTATCTTTCAGCCTGAAGCCGGCAATAAACCCAGCCGCACTCTGACAGGTTTCCGCCAGTATATTCGTAAAATGCTTTTGCTCTTCAGATATCCGTACTTCATCCCCGGAATCCAGGGCCTTCTTCAGGCGTAATGATCCTTCTTTCAGTTGATCTGCCCCTATGTTTGCCGCGACCCCTTTCAGGGTGTGCAGTAATCTGTTTGCTTCCGAAGAGTCCCCCCTCGCCAACAACTTCCTGATTCCGGCAGCATCATTTTGGTGGTTTTCCAGAAATTTTTCGAGGATTCGTTTGTATTCCTTCTCTCTGCCGCCCAAGCGCCTGATCCCGCCGGCAAAATCAAGCCATTGTTGTCCGGGAACTGAGGCTGCAGCCTCTTCTGCTGGCAGGCCGTCCGGCGACATTTCAAGGCCGACAAACTGTTTTAAAACCTCAATCAGTTTCACCGGCTCAAGCGGTTTTGTTAAATAGCCGCTCATCCCTGCCAATTTTGCTTTTTCAGCAACACCTTCCACTGCATCCGCCGATAAGGCAATAACCGGCGGGGCCTTCGCTCCCAGCATCTCCAAAATCCGCCTTGTTGCCTCATAGCCATCCATCTCAGGCATCCGGATATCCATTAAGATAGCATCATACTGCGCGGCAGCGGCCATTTTGACAGCTATCTGCCCGTTCAGGGCCGTATCTGTTAGAAAACCCAGGCTTTCCAAAATTTCTTTGGTCATTAACAAATTAATCTCATTGTCTTCGGTCATGAGGATCTTCTTGGCCGTAAATCTGACCTGGCTGAGGTTATCTTCATTCAGGGATGCCGGCAGCGGCAGTTGAGCGGCATGCTCCAGTTTCACGGTGAAGCTAAACACAGACCCCTTTCCGGGAATACTGCTGACCTTAATTTCCCCCGCCATAAGTTCAACAAATTTTTTGCAAATCGCCAGTCCTAAACCGGTCCCCCCGTATTTCCGGGAAGTTGAGGCATCCCCCTGGGTAAACTTCCGGAATAAATTCTTGATTTGATCTTCCGCTATCCCGATTCCCGTATCCTTTACTTTAAAGCCCAGCTCAATCTCTTTTTCTTGGAGCTGCACGACTTCAACTGAAATCTCCAAACTGCCCTGTTCAGTAAACTTGATCCCGTTCGCCAAGAGATTTAAGATGACCTGCTTTAATCTGGTGGCATCCCCTTTGATATACTCCGGCACATCCGGCTGGATGACACAGCGAAAAACCAGTCCTTTATTTTCCGCTTGCAGCCGCACCATATTGCAAACTTCCCTGATCGTCTCATGAAGGTTAAATTCCAGAGCTTCCAAGGTCATCCGGCCGGCCTCAATCTTGGAAAAGTCCAGAATCTCATTGATAATTCCCAACAAGCTCTTTGCCGCCATCCCCAAATTTCGCAGATAATCTTTTTGTTTGCCTTTGTATTCAGTTTTATTCAGCAAATAATGATAGCCAACAATCGTATTTAAGGGGGTCCTTATTTCGTGGCTCATATTGGCTAAAAATTCACTTTTGGCATTATTGGCCTTCTCGGCCTCTTCCTTGGCCACCTTCATCTTATCTTCCGCCTGTTTCCTTTTGACCAGTTCCTCCTGAAAAGATTGATATAAGTTGTTAAATGTCCCGGCCAGCATCCTCAGTTCCAGGGACCCCTGCGGTACCAGGCTGAAATTTTCATTACTGAAGGAAAACACCTTCAGCATTTCCGTATAATTCCTGATGGGATAGGTTACCTGGGTAAAAAGGATACGCAATAAGATCGCAACCGCACAGATGATCATCAGCGCTAGCACTGCCTGCATGATCTTCGCCCTGTCCGTCGCTTTCCGGGCAATCTCTAATTCCGCTTCCAGGCGGGCGTTCATGGTTTGCTGGAATTTGGCGATCGGTTCCATGATACTCTTTTTGTCCAAATCATATTTCTCATCAAACATGATATCCCGGGCTTTGGCCATTTTAGCCTCAGGGTTTAACTTGTGATCTTCCGCACTTAACTGAAAAGAGGCCACCTCAGGCGGCATCTCTTCCTCCGGCACAGCTAAAGCATCCAGTACCAGACGCATCGAATGCCGTTCAGTCGCCACCAGGGCATCGGAATTCATTTTGGCCTCAGCCAATAAGGCCTTTTCTTCACTTGGAGAATTCAATTCTTCAAGTTTGGCAATCACATTATCCCGGGTTTTTGTGATATTGATTTCCACCCAGTATTTATACATATGCGTCTCGTCCCTGGTTACCGCAAACTTACGCGCTTCATCTGTCAGGTAATCCGAGGCATCGGCCAGATCAATTCCCAGTTGTTTAAATTCAGTCCTTCTTTTTTCCGCAGTTTGCTCATCCTTAATACTTGAACTCATAAACAAAATGCTGCTGCCCAGCAAAATGGCAACGAAAACCAAGATCCCCAGCATCAAGGCACTAATCGTAGATTGTTTGACAATAATCTTAGACGGCATATCATCATCCCCATAAACAACAGCACTATATAAAACATCACTGCATGCAACAAAACAAAAAGCGCCGGGGTTGAGAGTCAGACTCTTCAAACCGGCGCCGTTGCCTCGCCTTATAGATAATAAACAGATTAAGAAGTTTGTATTATTTAAGTTTATATTATTATAGTACAGTAAGTTACCCTTGACAATGACTTCTCCTGTTCTGAGAATAATCCGGCAGCAATAAACAAAAACCTCTCAACCAGGCAGTTAGAGGTAAAACAGTTTTTCAATTCAGGCGGTTGTTTAACTTTATTCTTATATATTTCACAGGACAGAACCATAATTATTTTTCATGATTGTCGTTGAATACTTCTCGATTTTCCACCCAGGTATTTTACATTTTTTGCAAACACAAAAAGACCATTTGTTGCGAAGCCATCTTGCGGCCCGGCTGTTTTTAGAATTGGCAATGGTAAAAGTTTCATTGCAGTGAGTTGTTATTTCAGCGGTATCTCCGCTGATCTTCATTGACTTGATACCGTGAAGCACTCCTGAACGGGCCGGCCATAACTTTATTTTCTCAACAAGCTTAAAAAACTCCGTATTTTTACGGTAATACCTCTGCTTATACCTGGCAATTGATTTGCCGGCTTCCTGTGAAACTTCCTGGGATATAGTCAGTTTCTTCATCCGTTCCAATTCCTGCACTTCCTTTCAACGATTATGACAAAACACCACAGAGCATTGAAGCCACGCCAATTTCCAAAGCATCATGAATCAGTCTGTCCTGAAGATACTCAGCGCCTCTTTTACTAAGCCCCAACGGGATTCCGGGTGCGGCAATGAATGTGTCTTCAGCTAAACAGTCGTCCGGAATAATTGCCGGTGAAGGGGTTGCTTCAACTATCAATTTATATTCCCTGAGCGCCTTGTTCAGCTCCGGCACTAATTTAACTGCAGGCAGCGGCTTAAGCAAATCCAGGCCTTTACTTTTTTCTGTATCAAATATATGGACATGGGCCCCTTTTTCCACTAAATATTCAGCCGCTCCATAACCTACTTGTCCCGCCCCAATCACCAGCGCGTCTTTGGCACTGACCCCGCCGGCCATAGATTCAAGGGCCGCCGCATAACCCCTGCCTGTGAACCTGGCGTTATCAGCCACCTTTGATGTTCTGATATTAAGCGCGGCAAATTTATAATCATCTGCGGCCAAAATAATTTCCGAGCCTTTCGCCACCGCCTCGGCCCAACCGCAAACATCACTTTCCGTCACATACGACCGGTATCCCAGGTGGATAATAATATCCCTCACTGTCTTCGCAAAACCTGCGATTATCCCTTTACCGCTTGTAATAGGAATAACCGCAACCGGCGAAACCTCCCCGCAAGCAGCCGGACAACTCCTGCCGGCAGCCTGCCAGGCAATATCTTTCAGCCTGCAACCGGTTTTTCTCAATAACTCAGCATCATAGCTTTCCAGTTTTGCAGAAATTTGATAAATATCCGTTTCACATAACCTTGTCATATTTTTCCACTCCCGCCCCAGTCATAAATTTATGATGGTTTTATTACCTTATCCTGACAAATTCCCAGGCTGAGATCAGATATCCTAACCGATGTTTCCGATCCGGCTGACTGCCGCCTTCATTTTCTTCAGGGCCTGTCCTCTGGTATCCCCTGTCGTAATCAGGGTTGCCACCCATTCTTCCTTTCCGGGAACATAATTAGTCAGCGCCTCGTCAGCGCCGTAAAAATTTTCCCGGAGAGTTAACCGCCCGGCCTGAGCCATGATATGCTCGCCGCAAATTTCAACACCCGGTTTTGTAACTTTTATATGCTCATAGACGCAGCCCCGGGCTTTTACCTTTTGGCAGCCTCCGAAATCATTTTTACCGCTGCAAAAGGAGGACAGTATTTCCAGCATATTGATTCCGGAAGACATATAGACGGTTGTGGGCGTTTGACTTGGCAGTCTGGCGTCTATCTCCAATACTTTCAGCAATCCGTTATGCAAAATAACCTCAATATCAAAAATCCCGTCCATATGGAGACTGCGCGCGATATTCAGGGCAATACTCTCAAATTGCTCCTCCAGGTCAGATGTGAGCCCGGCCGGGGCAATAACCTGTTTACAGTCGTATTGGTCATCCATCCCCAATTCGGTAATTTGCAGCAGCACATGCCTGTCCTGCCAACTTATAACTTCGAGCGAATACGACGGGCCCTCCAGGTACTCTTCGATAACCGGTTGTCCGCTCTGCCCATCTCTGATGATTTGCTCAAGCGCATCCGGAGTTTCAGCCAGCCTGACCCCTTCGCTGCCACTCGACCCGGACGGTTTAACAATCACCGGGAACCCGCAGGCCGGATATGGTTTGGGAGTGGGAACACCGATAGCGGCAAACAGTTTATTGGACTTTTGTTTGGAAGATGATATCCTGTATGCCCTTTCATCATAGATAAGCGGTATGCCCATGTTTTCCGCACTTTTTTGCAAAGATGCCAGCACTTCCTTGTTCTCTGTCGCCGGCAGGATAAAATCCGCCCCTGCAATTGCCCGGGCAAGCTCCGGATAGTTTAAGGCGTCAATATTAAGGAAAAAATCACATATGCCTGCCGCGGGGGCATTTTTGTCAATATCCACAACAACAGTTTGCCAACCGGCTTTGCGGGCCAGATAAGCAGCTTCAACACCCTGGAGCCTGCCGCCGATAATGACAATCTTCATTTGACTTTCACCTTTCCCGCAGTTTCATATCTTAACCTGCTTTTCATAAAAGCCCGGTATTCCGGGAGGGCGGCCGGTACCAACCCGCACTCCTGTAATAGCGGCACAACCCCTTTGACTGTCCGGCAGCCGTCATCCACATTAAGCGTGCATTGCGAAACACCCACTAAGCCCTCGCTTGGCTGAATAAGGGATGTAACCACATTGGCTCCGGCTTCCAGCCTCCTCTTAAGACCGGTTATTCCTTCGACATCGAGTGAAGCGGGAACTAAACAATCGGGAAAAACCAGGCGCATAACCGCGATTGTTTTCAACTCGAGCAGATTATTAAGAGAACGGATATTACTGAGCGGGGTCCCTCTTTGCGGTACAAAACTCATGATTCTGACCTGGTCCGCCTGAAGACTGTTAATCCGGGCCAAAGAATAGGCAATATCTTCGGGACGGTCCCCCACCCCGGTGAGCAAACCTTCTTCGAGTAAAAAACCGGCCTCTTTGGCCAAAATCTTGGCTTGCATTCTCACCTCAAAGCTTTGGTTAACTCTCAATCTCTTAAATAATTTACGGTTATGCGTTTCCTGATAACAGGCATACCAGTCTGCTCCCGCCTGTTTGAGCAGCAACAGCTTGTTATGGGGCACAACCCCCGGCGAAATCATCACAGGCAAAGCCGTATGGCTTTTGACAGCGGCAATTATTTCCGCCAGCTTTTCATAACCGCCGGGACACATATACACAGGATCTTCGCCCATCGTCAAATCAAGAAGATGCACCCCTGAGGCCGCAAGCTTTTCGGACGTATCGATAATTTCGGACTTGCTTTTGCGGTAGCGGGGCGGCAGGTTGTTTGATACCCGGTAATAACAAAAATTACAGTCATTGCGGCAAAATGTGGAAAAATAAATAAAACCGTACAAATAAATTTTATTCTCAAAATAAAGGCCCCTCAGCCGCCTTGCCGCTGCAAAAAGCTTATTGATCCCGGGCTCATCGCTGAGGCTTAATAAAAAAACTATCTCCTCACTTTTAAGCGTGATCCGCTTTTCCGCTTTATTCAGTATCCGGTCAATATCCATTTCCGCCTTCATCTCATCACCCCTCATATGCTCAAGGCGCTTCGCTGTCATTATAGTTTATATCAGGTTTGCATTTCCTCAATCTGCCCGTTCCGCTCTTCAGATATTAAGCCGCACTCCGTTAAGATAAGATATGCTCCGGCCCATACTGTGAATGTTACATGTACCCTCCCTGACCATCAGCAAGCGTTCAAGCCCGAAACCTATCCCTACCCAGGTAGTTGTTATTCCCCATTTCTCATCCAAAAAATGCGGACCCATTGAACTTGAGCCAAGCTCAACTTCACCATACATCACATCAGTCGTATCCCCATATACCACACAATCGGTTCTCTCAAAGTGATAGCCGCCAATACCCGCTCCTTTCATCACCTTCCCGGCCAGTTCTTCAATCCGTTCCTGTTTGTTTTGCTCCGGCAAGCCCCATTCGACCAAATTAAGCATCGTGAATTCATTGAGATGATTGCTTCCCTGGGACTCTTTGCGGAAACAGGAACCAATTTCAAAAATACGCACCGGTTTTTCCCACAACCTCAATAAATCCTTGGAAATGTAATAGAGGTTTGGGGCCAGCATCGGCCTTAAACATTTGTTGTCACTTAACCAGAAAACCTGTTTGAAAAGAGGATGTTCAGAAGTTATCGTCATTTTCTCCAGCAGCTTTTTGGAAAGGATGACAGGTGTCGCAACCTGGATAAAGCCTATTCCGGTCAGCGCCTTTTCCAGATCAGTTCTAAGACGGACAAGCTCAGGCTGGCGGGTTTCATTTTTTAGTCTTTCCAACCGCACTTTGGCCTTTTTCAGCAGTTCCGCCTCAAACTTTTTGAATTCCTTCTCCCTCTGTTCCCTGCTGCTGAAACTGCAATCTTTGTACTCTTCGCCGGCGTTTAGTTCAGTTAATCTTTTTCTCTGGGTATCTGTAAAAAAAACATCCATAACAACTCCACCTTTTGGATTGTTGGTTAAAGCAATTCAAGCTTCCACAAAACCGGTTCCGCCATGGGCTGCCCGAGGTTATTCAGGCAGCCGTGGCCGATAAATTTTACCTCCGGGGACTTTAGTAATTCGCTGACTGCTTCCGCGTACTTCAGGTCCGGCTTAACTCCGATACTTTCCGCCTTGAGGTAGCCTGTTTTTTCCAGCGCCAGGGAAGTTCTGCCGCACAGATGAACAACAACCCCGCCGCCCAGATGTTTCTCCAGCTTTTTCAGGAAATTGAAAGAAGCTTTGCCGCAAACACTCTGATAAATTTTCGGTCCGACAATCTCCGGCCCGCCCGTCGGTTCGGCAAAGGAAATGATCCTGGCGCCATTGCCTATTCCCGCCAGAGCATAGGAGAGCAATCCTTCCTCAATTTTTTCCAGCGCTGTTTCGATCAGCTTTTTTTGGCTGTTCAAACATTTAAATATTTCTTTCAGATCAAGCAGCAAGGATAAAACCGTAAAAGGGCCGCAAATCTTAAGCGCCACAAGATTTGCCAGGCTTAGTATTTTTACACAATCAAGTACTTCTCTGAGCCTGCCGGCAGTGATATCCATTGGCGCCAGGCCTTCCAGTTCGCTGGCTTTGCTCAATCTGTTCCCTTCCACCGAGGGAGGTATATTATTGTTCTTAATCCGTACTTTAGCTCCTAAAGCCTCGGCTTCAATAGTCACGCAGAAAGGCACAACGCACAAGGCGCTGCCCTGATATTCCCTGAGCGCCGCCGCTGCCGCAGCCATCGCCTTTTTTTCGGAATATATCTGTGAAAAACTGTAGCCGGTTTCCTGGCTGATAACCTGGGGCAGAATCTCAGGCTTTTCCCCCATACAGTGAAAATTTATTTCCTTTTCCATAAATAGCTGCTCCATTCTGAAAAATAGTTCTTTAGCGGGGAAAATACATGGCATCGGCAAAACAACGCGGGAAATCGGGTTCGGAGGCGGTTTCGACAAATTCAATGAACTCAGCCGTTTCCTGGGCTTCACGGCGTTTCTCCACGCTTAACAGCGCCATTTTGGCGCCTATACCGGCCGAATTCCCCACAGATACAATACTTTCCGCCCCGCAATCGGGGAACATGCCGATGGCGAGTGCGCTGTGCTTATTAATATAGTTGCCAAAAGCCCCGGCCAGGGTAATCCCGTCAGGCTTCTCAACACCCATTCTCTTCATCAGGATCCTGGCCCCGGCATACAGCGCCGCCTTCGCCAGTTGTACGGCTCTGATATCTTTCTGGTTTATAACAATGTCTTTATCCGCTCCCTGGTCTTGAAACAACAGGACATATTCCATCTTCCCATCGCTGCCCTTGCGTATCCTGGCTGAAGCCGGGCAGGATTGTATTTTGCCGCCTGAGTCGATAATGCCGGCTTTCAGCATTTGCGCAACGGCATCGATGATTCCCGAACCGCATATACCTTGGACAAAGTTCCGGCTGAACTCCTGGCGCCAGCCTGTCCTGCCGATCACCTTCAACTTTGCTTCAAGTGTTCCGGGTTCAATGAAGACACCCTCGATTGCTCCTTTGGCAGCGCGCATCCCGCATTTGATCTGGGCGCCTTCGAAGGCCGGTCCGGTTGCGCAGGATGTGGAGAGAAGACGCTCTTTATTACCCAGACAGATCTCACCGTTCGTCCCAATATCTATAATGAGCCGCATTTTCTCCTGTTTGTACGGTTCTTCAGCTATAAGGACGGCAACATTATCCGCCCCCACAAAACCGGCTTCCACCGGAAGGCAATGGACATTTCCCGCCGGGGCGATTCTCAGGCCGCAATCCCTTGCTTTGAGATCGACAGCACAACTGATAGCGGAAGGAAAGGGGGAGACCCCGAGATAACCCGGGTTGATATTCAAAGCAATATGATGCATGGCCGTATTAAAGACCAGGACTGTTTCAGTTATATTTTCAACAGCAATCCCGGCAGCCTCAGCCATCCGCTGAAAAAGCCCGTTCAGGGTGTCTATGATCAGCCTGTTCAATTCCGCGAGCCCGTCTTCGTTCATAAGGCAATACGAAATGCGGGACAGGACATCATCACCATAACTGATCTGAGGATTGAGCATAGAATCGCTCAGCAGCACCCGTCCAGCGTTAAGGTCGCAGAGATAGGCGGCGATGGTTGTCGTCCCCAAATCAACCGCCATGCCATACAAACCATCTTCCGTGACCGGTTCCACAGCAATTATCTCCTGCCCGTAAAGGACAGTGACGGCAATCCGCCAACTGCTCTTTCTTAAAATATCCGGCAAGGTCTTAAGCACTTGATAATCAATATTAATTTCGCCTTTAAGCTCTGGGTGCGCTTCCTTCAGGAAATCACAAAGCCTTGAAAAATCGTCCCGGTTATCCTCCAGGGTTGATTTTTTCAGTCTCAGAAAATATTTTTTTACTGCCGGCTTAATCTCAAATTGTTTTTCCTTTCCGGACTCCAGGATTATATTTTCCTCATCAGCATTCTGATCAAGAACCCTGACGGTTATATTACCGCTGACGCGGGCAAAACAGGCCAGCCTGATTTGTCCGTTCTGCTCATCGCTGTCAAGCAGCAGCTTTTCCTCCGGTGTCATTGGCGAAAGATGAGCAATGTCCGGACCGGCATCATATTGTTCCGTTATTCCTTCCCTTACCTTAACCCGGCATTTGCCGCAGGAATGCCCCCCGTTGCAGGGCGCGTTCAGACTAATGCCATTTTGTCTGGCTGCTTCCATCAGGGTCATTCCTTCTTCAGCTGCCGCTAAAAGTCCTGACGGCTGAAAAAGAACCTTGTAATTCATCCTCTCACCTGCTCTTTACCTTGTCTTTAACTTGAGTTCTATAATATCTAAATTAACCCCTGTCTGAATTAACCCCTGTAAATAAAACAGGAATACTAACATGCAGACCCGGGCAGGCCTTCGGCATATTAATACTCCTTTGAGAGATACAAAAAGAAATTACCGGTAAACCCAAGCAAAATCAGTAATTTCTCAGAAGAAGAATAATACCGCCATTAAAATACTGCCATTAATTTGAACAGTACCGGCTCTGGGCAAACTGTTCAATAAGGTTTGTCTGTTAAGTTTTTCATGTGCGGGGTTCCGGAATTCAACAAGACACGTTTGCTGTTATTCAAAAACAGCAGAGCAAAGAATTAAATGGCGGAGAATCCGGGAGTTACACCCGGCTACATGGGTTTAGAGTCCATGCGATCCTTTCGATCCATTCTCCATGTCAATAACTTCCCCACACGAAAAACGTTAACAGCACATTGTAAGCGAACCTTTTCGGCGGCATCCAATTGAGCGGTAAAACCGGAATGAAATCCTCCGGAACAGGCAGAATTCCATTCCGGGACCAACCCTTACTTAGTCCAGTAGGTAAGGCCAAGATCCGTCAGAATCTTAACCGCTTCCTCATAAACTTTAACATATTCCTCGGTGGGAGTTAAAGTAACAACATCGTAGCATTCTTCAAACGGTTTGCCTTTGGGCGCAGTCTTATAGTCCTTTTCATAACAGGCAATGAGTTTATCCAGGATCTCATTGACTTCAGAAGTTTCCAGCCCTGCTACGGCATAAGCCGCTTCGGCCATCATCCTGGCTTCCAAACCGGTCGTATAGTTGGTGGCAACACCCTTGGACGCCGCTACCCCGGATAATACTTCCCGCCCGCTGGCCGTATCCGTGATCGCCTGGGCTGCTGTTTCCAGCAGGCACATAACGGTACACGGTCCGGCCAAGGTATAATATTGGTTGCCAAGCATTAAATTGGTATTGGCCTCTATGGCCATAGCACAGTGGCCCGCAATAGCTAAAGACTCTCTGGCTGTTGTTATGCCCCAGCGCACATGGACAGGGCCGTCAAGGTGCCAGGTTGCCTGTGTCATAATAAAAGCATTCAAGGTGGTTGCAACATCGACAATAGTTGTTTCTTCCAAACCGCCTGCATAACCACCATAAATAGGCATCTGTTCGGACATGATGATATTTCCAGCCAGTACATAATGAGCTGTAAAAACCAATGCACCTACATCGATTTTGAGTTCATTCAGCTGGGATACCTCATGACTGTCAGAAGGCCTCATTCCGCCAGGGAAATCCGCGGCGATAACACCTGCCGGTGAAAGTGAGGTTTCGTTGCCCTATAATCCCATCCCTGTCCGCCCGGCCCGGCACTGGGCATCTCTTACCAGGATTGCTTCCGATTTAACCGCGGCAATTTCCCACGGGCTGCCCGGTACCGGGTCATGGCCTTTAATCGTCTGCAGCACGCCATCGACAATTGTATCCACCAACGGCTCTTGGGCATATGACTGATGGATTGCCAGGAAAAGATTTTCCGAGCACGGAGCGCCGGTCGGCCCTCCCTGAATAATCGGCGGCTTCTTATCCTTGTAACTGCGGCAGGTAAGATCAACCGCTTCCTTGCCCTCGCCGTAAACAACCTTGGAAGGAGCTGCCGCGACGGCAGCCATCACTTCCTCCTCGGAATATTTGATAACACGGTTTGTATCTATGCAATATATCCCGCAAGTAACAAGCAATTCCATACCCGCTTTGAAAAGGTTGTTGATTAGTTCCTGGTCTGTCGGAATGATTGTCTTTTTATCCATTTTGATATTGTACTTTTTCTTCAACGCTGCGGTAGTCTGGGGTATGATTTTATAATCCCAGTCTTTTTCTTCAACTTTGGGACCGCTCTTGGCCCTTTCGTAGATTTCAAAGACATCCGGTACTTTGGTAATCGCCATTTAGGCCACCTCTTTCTTTTTGGCAATCGCTGCTTTCGCTACAGTGACAGCATCCGACGCCGTTTCAGCATACCCGTCGGCCCCGATTTTTTCGACCCATTCCCTGGAGACAGGCGCGCCCCCAAACATAACAATAAACTGATCGCGGATGCCTTCCTCAACAAGTAATTTTACTATATCCCTCTGGGCAGGCATTGTCGTTGTCATCAGAGCGGAGCCTGCAATGATATCAACCTGATATTCCTTAGCCTTTTTAACCACTTCTTCAACCGGAACATCCCGGCCCAGGTCATAGACCTCAAAGCCGCTGGCTGAGAGCATTGTTTTAACAATGTTCTTGCCTATGTCATGGATATCGCCCTGTACGGTATGAATAAGCACCTTCCCTTGTGAGACTTTCTTTTTTTCCTCCGCCGACATTGATGATGTTAAAATAGCCACTGCCGTTTCAAAAGCCTCTGCCGCAACAAGCAGCTGGGGGACAAATGCCTCTCCTTCATCAAAAAGGTCGCTTATTGTCTGCATGCCTTTGGCCAATCCCTCATTAATGGCAACTACAGGATCAATTTGGGCGGCAACTGCTTCTTTGGCAGCTTCTTCCGCCAGTTCGGGCTCCATTTCCTCAACTGATTTTTTCAGTTTTTCAAGTATGTCCTGTTGACTCACAACTTTACCTCCCTTAATTTCGTTTTCCTGCCGGATTAAAAGATTGTGTAATAAGAAAAGGCCCTTCTAAACTCTGTAATCAGTCAGAATTTAAAAGCGCCTTTGCTTTCAAATATACCGTCGATACCCATACATATTTATGTCAAATAAGTTTGTACCGCTAATAATATTTTGACATCGCTTTATAATACGATATTTCTTGATGTCTTAGAAGCAGGAATTTGCTTGTTTATAAAAAATTAAGGCACTTTCTAAACTCTGAAACAAGATCAGAATTGTAAAGCCCCTTTGCTTAGATTGACGGCATCAACTATTTCAAGTAAATTCGTATTATTT
>DATMXV010000208.1:0-2821 GCA_035561335.1 Desulfitobacteriaceae bacterium | reverse complement strand
TAATTATACCGGTACTTAAACCTTAAAGCTTATTTTTGGACAGGTCCTATGGAAAGAACAATTTTCCCATAGAGTTCATTAAGTATTTGCGCAAGTCCTGTATAGATAGCGGAGAAGCCGCAAATGATTCCTTCATACCCTGCAATCTTTGTAATTGTTGCATTTCCAGTAAAATCTCCTGCTGCAAGTAAGAAAAACAGGATAGTTAATGAAAGAAAAACGAATTGCAATGCCCTACTAATCTTCAGAGTACCAATATACATTACAAAAGTAAATAATCCCCACATAAACAGGTATACTGCCATAGCCTTGCCATCAGCAGCTGTTGTCCAACCAAGCTTAGGCATTACTAATAATCCAACCAGTGAAAACCAGAATAGTCCATATGAACTAAAAGCCGTAGTCCCAAAGGTGTTGTTCTTCTTCCATTCCATAATACCGGCTATGACTTGAGCTAAACCTCCGTAGAATATTCCCATTGCGAGTATCATCGCACTTAATGGGATAAACCCGGCATTATGAATGTTAAGAAGTACTGTTGTCATTCCGAATCCCAATAGTCCGAGTGGCGCCGGATTCGCTGTTTTGTCAATAATTTCCATGCTGTTTTTGTCCATAAACTTTTCCCTCCAAAATTATATATTTATTTATTCAAACGTCTAAATTATACTTAGAAAGAATGGATTATTCAAAAGGCCTTTAAAGCCAGTTTCTTTGATATATTGGACAGGATTAATATGGGCGCGTTGAAATATTTATTGTTCGCTGAAATACTGCTTTTTAGTTGGTTTTTCGATTGAAAATCTTCTCAAGAAAAAATGAAGTTCAAAAAGAAGTGATATTGGCTGATGTTTCTTAGGAATTCTATCCAGAAATGGTTGCTTATAAGATATGATAGAGTGTAAAATTTATAAATAGGAACTGCAGAAGGAACTCTTGAATGAGAAGGAGTCTAAATAAATGACAGAAAATGAATTAATAAATAACTCTTTATTGAAAGCCGAAATTGAGAGGCTGAAGAAGGTTGAGGAGGCCTTGCAAGAGAACGAAGAAAAGTACCGGACAATATTTGATTCATTGGACCAATTATATTGTATTATTGAAATGGTTTTTGATTCTGAAGGTAAGCCTGTTGATTGGCGTTACCTGGAGTCAAATCCTTATCATGAGATGTTTACCAGGATGCATAATGTAGAAGGGAAATTAATAAGTGAGCTGGCCCCGAAAACGGAACCATATTGGTTTGAAATCTACGGTAAAGTGGTTTTAACCGGGGAACCTGTGCGTATCGTAGAAGCAGCATTGGGTGGAAAACGGTGTTATGATTTATATGCCTTTAAACTCGGGGGCCAGGACAGCAGAAAAGTTGCAGTATTTGCTTATGATATTACAGAACGGAAAAAGTACGAGGAACAGTTGAAAGAGCAGGCTAAAGCGATTGAAGAACTTTCAACACCGGTTATCCAGCTTTGGGATGGCATATTGGCTCTCCCGTTGATTGGAAGAATTGACAGTGTCCGTGCCAAACAAATTATGGAAAACCTTTTAAACCAAATTATCAGTACTAAGTCCACCGAGGTAGTTATAGATATCACAGGGGTTCCGATTGTGGATACTGCTGTGGCTTCCAGGTTAATCCGCACTGTGGAAGCAGCCCGCATGCTGGGAGCAGAATGTATCTTAACTGGAATCAGTCCGGTTATTGCCCAGACTCTTGTTACTGTTGGAGTAAACCTGGGGAGCATTAAGACCGGGGCAACTTTGAAAAACGGACTTGAGTCAGCCTTAAAAAAATTAAGAATGCGAGTAACAAAAGATAGCAATGGTGATTCAAATGCCTAGGCCACCTTCTTAATTACAAATCCCCTCTTGCGAGAGGATTTTTTTCTTATTTGGATTGCCTTTAAACCTTGTAAACAGGTGGCTCAAGGATATATTCTTTCAATTTTCCATATTCCACAAATTTATCGTATAGTTTCATTTCCTCATTCAGAAAGGATAAGAAGAGGTCTCTGATCAGAGGACAAGTGCTATGAATTACAGCCATTGAATGAGTAGGTAAAAACGATTGAATTCCCCGTAATACCCGCCTGAAAATATATCTGTCAGAACATATTTCTAAGGTTTCTGTAATTTGGGTTTGTTTTGGCGGTCTCAGTGGTAAAGGTATGGCAAATTCCATCAACTTTTTTTCCAGCAGATCGACATGCTTTCCAAGCGTATTTTTCCCATACTTTAAAATTAATCTTAAATCTTCATCCCTGGCGTGAATTTCAAAAATTTTAGTAAGGTACATGACATAATATCTTTGCTGTAAATGGTTCCAGAGATGGAAAACATCGCTTACTGAAAGCGTTCGCTGTTTATCAATAGCTGCCGTTCCTAATTCACTTATTTTATGGAATGGCTTTAATATTTTCACAATATCACCCCCATAAAGATTATTCCAGGTTAAAGCCTAAGCAAATTCCTATGCCCGATAGACAGGCGGCTGATTTAGAAAACCTTTTAACTTTCCGTACTCAATAATCAGTTCTTGTAATTCTAAGGTCAGGAGTAAATGATTTTTAAAGGCTTTGCGGACTTTGGGATTGGTAGAATTCATAAAAGCGCTGGCAAGAACAGGGAAAAAAGATTGGATTGCGGAGAAAATATCTTCATAAATAAATCTGTCCGTAAAATCTTCCAGCATGGTCGTCGTTTTACTCGCGACAGGCGGTCTCACAGGGAATGGTATTCCATAATCTGTGATTAAATTTTCCATGGACTCAATACCTATTTTAAGGCCCTCCTGTAATTTACCCAATATGTATTTTAAATC
>DATMXV010000207.1:0-3387 GCA_035561335.1 Desulfitobacteriaceae bacterium | reverse complement strand
GCTTTATATAATTTATAAACTGCTCTTCCTGAATAATCCTCACCACCCTTTTGTCATCCCTACAATTACTATAACGAAAAAAGAAGAAAAAACACTTCAACTTTTAACCAATACTATGTAAACCTAAATCATGCGAGTTGGTCAAGACACAAAAAATGGGGAAAATTCGACAATTCTAGGTATCTGGTTCGCCACGATTCTCGTATTAAAAATGAGATAATAAATAATTAGAACGTCAAAGTGACGGCTAAAGATTTGCCGGATACGATCAATAAAATTGAAGCCACGTTTGAAAGCTATTGGCATGCGTGCGAGTTTGAAACCTTGAATCCGCTCAGAAACCGCGTCTAATGAAAGCCCCATAATTAATCTTAATAGATAAAGGCCTGACTGAAATAGAGATGCACTTGTATGCGGTAATGAGTTAGGCCATTTTTTATTCCAAGGAAAAGCAATATGTGCAGAATGTTTGTTTTGTCAAGAATCGAAAATACAATGATGATATGGGCTTTTGCCATCAGAACAATCTCGAAAGGCGGATGGAGATGATAAAGTTTAGTGAGTCTTTGAAGCAATACAAACTGTTAATTGGCTTCGTTTTGGTTATAGTCATTGGGGTTGGAGTTGTTCTACTCAGGACCCAAAATACAGATAATGTTGCGGCTACTGATGATAGCGGAGTAGTTGACGTTGTGAAGCAGCATTTGGCTGATATGAAAAATGATTTTGGTGTCATCAGTTTTTCCGTCAATAGTGTTAAAGAAGTTCATAACGACCAGCATATTAAAAATATCCTCGAAGATGATGACGCCGTAAAAATGGGCCTGACCAAAGAAAATATTGCCTTGGTTGACGCTTATGTCAATGTTCAATATGATGGAACCAAGGTTCCTTACAATAGCGGGGAAAACCAGTATATAAGTTTTGCTTTAATCCGGGAGGATAAAAGTAAAACCTGGATAATAGCAGATTATGGTCAGGGCATGGGCGGCATTCCGTATATTGATTTTCGAAATCTCCAGCCGGTGAGGAGTGTGGAGCTTTACGTTTGGAAAAACAGAGAGCTTACCGGCAATGACAACACCTATTTTACGGTGTTGGACAATGATACCAACGGTATAAATAGAAACAGGCCGGAAAGCGAAATTTATGACCTGGCTATTGCGACTAACAGTATTGATTCCGTCAATTTAAGGTTGGCGGGAATTCCTAACCTGACCAACCTGTCGATCTATCAAATGAATACCACCGATTTTACAAAGCAGGAAATGTCGGACATTGCGGATAAAATTGTTATTAATGCTGATAACCATACGATAAGCATCGGCACTAAATACTAATGATTATCAGAATAAAATCGTTGTAAAAAAAAATAACAGGTCGTAATGGCCTGTTATCAGGTAACAAGGCTTATTCTAACGGCATGATTCTTTATGCCAGGTTCTTAAAAGAAATAGGTGAACCGGCTTGCTGGATATTCCAAGGTAACCCCAAATATTATGATATTGTGGGTGTGGTAAATGATTTCGATTTTATAACATGGGCTGTTAACCAATAGCCCAAACAAATTAAAGCCGGTGATAAGGCATATAATATGGCTCTCGGGTTCTGAGGGCGGTATAGTCGCTATAGCAAGGAGGTCCGCATGGACAAGCCGCTTGAATGTCAGTTTGTCCGGTATAGTCTATAAGTATGCTTGTTCGGAGGTTACACAACCCTTCCTTTTGTCATATATTATACGGACAAAAAAGTTTCCACCGGCCGGCGCGGATCCCGGGGATTCCAAAAAGGAAGGATTATCTATGAAGATGAAATATGTTTTTCCGGCCGTCATTGAGCGGAATAAAATAAATGGCAGATATATTGTTGTATTCCCGGAACTGCCGGAGATTGTAGAACATGGGGAAACTTTGGAAGATGCACTTTCCAGTGCCAAAAGAGCGATAGAGGTTCATTTGTTTTTTATGGAAAAATATAATGAACAAATCCCTGAGGCCTCCGATATCTTAAGTCTGGCTATGCCGGAGGATGCTGTTGCACTTCCGGTCGAAGCCGATATGTTCAGAATCCGGCAAAGCCTTGATACCAAATCCGTCAGCAAAACCGTAAAGCTGCCCAAATGGTTAAGAGATCTGGGGGAAGAATATAACCTAAACTTCTCGCAGATTCTGCGGGAAGCCCTGAGATTAGAACTTGGAAGTTACGGGTACTTTTGGGAATAACTGAAGACAGCGCGGCCGATGGGCCCGCTGTTTTTGACTTTATACAAACGAAAGGCCTGTCCGCAAAAACGAAATGCAAAGCTCAAAGAACAGACAGGTTAGAAGAATATCCAAAGGATGAGTAATAGCCTTGTTGCCGTCTATAACAAGGTGACTGCTAATAAGATTGCTTTTTTATACGAAAGCCTGAACAAAACATTCAAGGAACTGACTTATGAGATGACCAGGTTCGCTTCGCTTGACCAGGAGGTGCATGCAACGTATAAAAAAATGGTCAATGATTTTTTAATCAAGGCTATGCAGGAGAGAATGGGAGGCTGATAATATCCATTTGGAAGCAATAAGAAACCGGGCTCAACATATCCAAATACGACAACGTTGTCGTATTTGGACATGTTGCTTTTGGGTGGACTCTGACTTGAGTTTTTCTGTTTTCCCAAGGTTGTAGACTGTCTTAAAATAATTCCTACCTAAATGTGATGAACTGCAAATATATGCTAATTATAGAGGAATAGCAGGAAGAATATAGAATATTTAATTAGTATGTAATTGACGTAAAATTTATGTCAAAAAAATACTTTGAAGGCCCTAAATGTTTTTATTATTAATGATTTTGAAGGTTATTACTACGACGGATCCACCCGTTATTCTGGAAATAACGAGAATACGGAGGAGAACCTAACCGCAGATGAACTAATGAATAGAACCTCAGGTTATGTAGGTGTTCAGAATGGTTTAACAGGTTTGATATCAATGGATCTGGATAGGATTAATAAACGTACCTTTCAGTATTCTACAGTTGATATGTCTAAGCGAAATAATTGGATGGGGATTGATATATTTAACAAGCTAGTTGCTTGGCTACGAACAGGTAAAGAACCTGACATAATATGGGATGTAGTATTGCCAGCCAAGATCCTTTATAAGATAACCAGTGAATGTCCTAACGCCAATGTTTACGTTGGTATTAAGGGAGGCCTTAAAGCTTTTGAAGCCATGTCCAAAGAGGAAATTGCAGGAAAACGATGGGGTATAAAGACTACTGATGCTCCTCTAACAAGCCAATGGATAGAAGGGTCTAAATTTAAAGCAGTTATTGAAGGTAAAAATGTTTTTAATGCTTAATAAAACAAGTAAAAAATTACAAAAAACTAAGCGTTAAGAG
>DATMXV010000206.1:0-13447 GCA_035561335.1 Desulfitobacteriaceae bacterium | reverse complement strand
CGTATTATCAAGTAATTTTAAGAAATGATTTTTTTAAAGAGGGATCAGATAATTAAGAGAGCCTATTAAGTTTATTAATAGCCCGCTGGCGGATTGAGAATTCCCGCAAAATTAAAAAGAAGCCAGCAAATATGCATGGCTTCTGGCTTGGCGGATGAGAAGTTAGGTAATAAAAGATGCAACTTACACCTTCGTATTATTATACTCGGTGCTCCTGAAAACACCTATCTCCCTGACAGGCTATGGAAAGCTGTGATTGCGCCAAACGCAAATCCTATCTTTGTTTGGCAAGTTCTCATACAGCCTTCAACCAAAGAAAAAATACGCAATATAGCTGGAGGTACGAGTGGCAGCATGAAGAACATATCGAAAACCGGCTTGCTCAGCCTTCTTGTTCCAAAGGTCGATATTGCTTTCCAAAACCGCTTTGCGGACTTTGTCCGGCAGGCCGACAAATCAAAATTTGAACTCCAACGTACTATCGACGAGTTGGAGGTGACGTATAAATCCCTCTTGCGGGAGAATCTTGGATAAGGGCGTTTTTTTCCGGTAATCGTTACAAAAAATGATTACTCACTCAACGGCTTGATCGCGATTTGACAACATATCAATATTTCGATAAAATTTGAGTATAATAATGATGGAGGTGGATCAAATGCCAACCATTAGACCTAGCTCAGACTTGAGAAATAGCTACAATGAGATTTCCGAGTTTTGTCATAAATATAATGAACCGGTATATATCACGAAAAATGGTACCGGAGACCTTGCGGTTATGAGCATTGAGACATATGAAAGGCTTGTTGGAAAATTTGAATTGTATGCCATGCTTGAAAAGGGACTGGATGATATTGAAAACGGCCGTGTAAAACCTGCACGCAAAGTCTTTGAAAGGATAGAAAGCAAATTAAGAAATGAAGAGATATAATCTGGCTATCGCCGAAGCTGCCGAGGCGGACCTTGAGGAAATTGCAGACTATATTTCACATGAGCTGAAAGAGCCTGAAACAGCGTTAAAACAGCTTACAAGAATAGAGGAGGCTATGACGACTCTGGAGGAACTGCCGGAGCGTTATAGCCTTGTTCAGGATAAATATCTGGCAGCAAAAGGAATACGGAAGCTGCCGATTGATAATTACCTGATATTCTATAACATAAACAAAAGCATAAATACAATAAACATCGCCCGTGTTTTACACGAAAGACGCGACTGGGAGAGCATATTATAATGTCTGTCCTATTTTTCGACAGTCCTCAATTCCGCTTGCGGAAAAGATAATCAAATTTTGGACTCCAACGTATTATCTACAAGTTGGAGGCAACGTACAAAACCCTTTTGCGGGAGAACCACGGATAAGGGCGTTTTCCTCCTGGATGATATAAAAATATTATAGGGAGGAAACTGCTATGGAAAACCAACTAATTACAGACATTGAGCAGGAAATGCTCACGCACCTTGAAAACCACCAAATGGAGCAGCTCCACAAAGTATTATCTCATTATCTTCGTGATGTGAATGCTTCAAACACTTCGTGCTCGGAGGATAACGTCTGCGGAGATCATCTAACAAGCTTTATCGCTGCCAAGCGTGTGGAAGGCTGCTCCAGTAAATCATTACGCTATTACGAATCAACAATTCAGAATATGTTGATTGCGGTAGGCAAGCCCGTAAAACATGGAGAACTAAATGAGCGTTACTTATCGGGATCAATAGAGAAAATTACAAGTACTGCTATTAAGGAAAGTGCTGCGAAAATATTTAAAGCTGGTAGCATGTTGGTGGGCATGTATGATACAGCAGCGCTCAAATTGGGTATTTTGGTTGAAGATTCCTCATCCAATCAAGCGTGTGCAAATGTTTTACCTAACGGTGATGTCAACATTGTTTGGTTATATGAAGCTATCCAAGCAATGAAAGGACACTTATTGATGAAACGGCAAGGATGCCGTCAAAGAAATTTGAGCTTGATGCTTATTAAATCGTTTGAGGTAGCATTGCCACCAATTGATCTCCAAAACCCGCTTTGCGGACTTTGTCCGGCAGGCCGACAAATCAAAATTTGTTCAAGCTGTAAACGAAACTCCATATGCAGGGTCCAGTTCCTGGCACCTGGAGTTTTCTTGCTATAGTTCCCCGCCATTGGGTTCAGCGACAGGTTTTCCGGCCGGCAACAATGCCCGGAGGAGCGCGTGCATCTCGTCGAACTTCTTTGCGCGGATTTGTATGCGTTTCCCAAGACGAGACGCGAGATTGAAAGCAAAATCCATACAGGCGTCCTTATCGTACAGTTGAATGGTGCTCAAACGCATTACTTCAACGCCCTGTCTGTCGAGGATTGCAGATCGCATCACATCTTTACCTTGCTCCGATGGACTGTTGTGAAAAGCGAAGCTTTCATATTCGACGGCCAGCTTTGCCGGCTTATAATACAAATCCATAAAGCAACGTTTCTGGCCAAGACGTTTGCCGGCTTCGTCTTTGAGCTTGATCTCATGGTTAAAAATGGCGCCGTCAAGTCCGTAACCTCCCAGGGCATGCGGCAGAGTCAAAATCATATAGGCTATCGATTCCATGACGGATGCTGAACCGTCTTCTATGTATTTTACCGCCCGTAAGGCTTTGAGGTGTCCACGGTGACCCGAGGTTTTCGCGAGAAAAGTCTTAAATTTTTGCTTTGTCGTGATTGCCCCGGAAGGGTTGCCCGGCGGATGCGAACAAAGCTGCAAACCAAGCAATATAAGCCGGTGGATGTTCAATTTGCACGCAAGCTCGAGAAACAGTAATTCCGGCGACGCAACCATTTTGCCGTTTCTTGATACCACTGCACCGGCAGGCAGAGCAAGTTTGCACAAGTGGATTATTCGGCCTTTTTTTTGAGATCTCGCACTGCGTTCGGAAACTGTAAAATCGACCGGGCCTGTTTCAGCGATTTCAGAACCGCATACAGCTTCAATATATGGGATATTCCAAAAGGCAGCAGCCGAAAGAAGATATTATACTGTGAGGTGTGCAAAATTTCAAGTAGTGTGCTAATATCTTAGGTTAAAAACCAGTTTTTCGGCTAAATTTGTGCAAATTTTTAATTAATGCGCAGATATTTGAAATACATTTACTTATATTTTGAACATTACTTCAAATTTTGCACGCTTTACTATTTAGAGATTGGTAACAATGGCAGCCGCAAAACCGGAAGCCTTCACTTCCCGGGCCCCTTCCATTTGCCTGGCGATATCGTAAGTCACTATTTTATCTCCGATTGTTTTTTCCAGAGCGTTTTCAATCATTCTGGCGGCCTCATGCCAGCCAATATAATCCAGCATCATGACAGCAGAAAGAATAAGTGAGCCGGGATTAACCTTATCCAGACCGGCATATTTGGGCGCAGTCCCATGAGTAGCTTCAAAAACCCCGACAAAATCTCCAATATTTGCTCCCGGAGCCATTCCCAGACCGCCCACTTGGGCTGCGACTGCATCAGAAAGATAATCACCATTTAAATTTGTGGCCACAATTACTTCATATTCATCAGGCCTGGTAAGTATCTGCTGGAACATATTATCTGCTATCCGGTCGTTAACAAGAATTTTATCTTCACGGGAAGCACCTGCAGACACTTCATCTTCAGTGACAATTTTATCCCGGAATTCTGTTTTTACCAAATTATAACACCAATCCTTAAAGGCGCCTTCTGTATATTTCATGATATTTCCTTTATGGACAATGGTTACTGTTTTGCGGTTATTCTCCAGAGCATGCAGCATTGCCTTGCGGACAATCCGCTCTGAACCGGTCTTGCTGATAGGTTTTATCCCAATCCCGGAATCTTCCGAAATCCTGCAGCCCATTTCCTGATTAAGAAAGTTCCGTACTTTGGCACATTCTGCCGAGTCATTGCTCCATTCAATTCCCATGTAGATATCTTCAGTATTTTCCCTGAAAATAACCGCATTAACTTTCTCCGGATGTTTAACAGGGCTGGCTACCCCCCTGAACCAACGAACAGGACGAACACAGGCAAACAGGTCCAGGTCCTGCCGGATAGTAACATTAAGACTGCGAAATCCTCCGCCTATCGGAGTCGTCAAAGGCCCCTTGATCGCGACAATATGTTCCCTGATTTCCGTGAGTGTTTCCGCCGGTAACCATTCCCCGGTCTGTTTAAAAGCTTTTTCCCCGGCTAAGACTTCCTTCCATTGGATGGCCCTGCGTTGGCTGTAAGCTTTGGCAACTGCAGCATCTACAACCAGCCTGGTTGCCCGCCAGATATCCGGTCCGGTTCCATCACCCTCAATAAAGGGAATAATCGGTTGATCAGGAATACTAAGCCTGCCATTTTTAATTGTAATTTTTTCCGACATAAGAATTATCTCCTCCAATATATAACTTTAATCCTCCGGCGAAATACTTCTGCGGCAAAACGCAAAATATATTTTCCAATAGGGCAGTAAAAGTTCCGTAAACTATATAACTTACGGAACTAAACGATTTAAGATAATTTTTCTTTTAAGAGCTGATTGACTTTTCCGGGATTGGCTTGTCCCTTGGTTGCTTTCATAATTTGCCCAACCAGGAAACCCAGGGCCCGCTCTTTACCGGCACGATAGTCTTCCACTGATTGCGGATTGGCAGCCAACACTTCCTCAATAATTCCTGACAAAGCTCCTTCATCACTGATTTGGGCCAATCCTTTATCCTTAATTATTAAGCCGGCATCTTTACCGGTAGCATACATCTCTTCCAGAACACCTTTGGCAATTTTCCCGCTGATAGTACCTTTATCAATCAGCTTCAACAGTTCAGCCAATTGAAGCGGAGAGATCGGGGAAGCGCTGGCTGCACACTGCCGGGCATTTAAGATCCGGGAGAAATCTCCCATTACCCAATTAGCCAAAGCTTTAGCATCACTATACCGGGTCAGGGCCTGATCGAAAAAGTCTGCCAGTTCTTTGGAGTCAGTAAGGACCCGAGCATCGTACTCCGAAAGCCCCAAGGCCTGAAAACGCGCCCGACGGGCAACAGGTAATTCCGGTAAAGTTTGCCGGATACTTTCGACCCATTCCCGGTCAATTACCAGGGGGACTAAGTCCGGTTCCGGGAAATACCGGTAATCATGAGCTTCTTCTTTGGAACGTAAAGATAAGGTTATTCCCTTCCCTTCGTCCCAGGTCCTGGTTTCCTGAATAACCTTCTCACCCTCATCCAGGATCTTGGCCTGACGTTCTACCTCATATTCCAGACATCTTCTTACCGAGCTATAGGAATTGAGGTTTTTGATTTCGGAACGTATGCCAAATTCCGGACTTCCCTTGGGCCGTATGGATACATTGACATCAAAACGCACAGACCCCTGTTCCAGCTTACAATCAGAAACTTCCGCATACTCCAAAATTTCAACCAATTGTTCCAGATAAGCAAGCACTTCGGGAATTGATCTCAGGTCCGGTTCGGAAACGATCTCCAGAAGAGGGACCCCTGTCCGGTTATAATCCACAAAAGACTCCATTGAAGAAGTAATCGTCTCCCCGCTATGGACCAGTTTTCCGGCATCCTCTTCCATATGAGCACGTGTTATCCCTATCCTTTTCTGCTCTCCATCAACCATAATCTCCAGCCAGCCGGCTTTACAGATCGGCAAATCATATTGGGAAGTCTGATAGTTCTTGGGAAGATCCGGATAATAATAATTTTTTCGGTCAAACTTAGAGAAATCGGCTATTTCACAATTCATTGCCAGCCCGGCCTTGATTGCCAGATTTACAACTTCCCTGTTAAGTACCGGCAATACCCCCGGCAGTCCGGAACATACCGGGCAAACATGTGTATTCTGTTCCCCGCCGAATTCCGTAGTGCAACTGCAGAAAATCTTAGTCTTAGTTGCCATTTCAGCATGGACCTCAACCCCGCAGACCATTTCATAATCATTAACAGCCATTACTATACCACCTCCGCAGTCAATCTTGGCTTAACCTTGTGAAAATCAGTATTCTGCTCGAAAGTATAAGCAACCCGGTACAACATACCCTCGGCAAAAGCTTTACCCATCAACTGTAATCCCACAGGTAACCCGTTGACAAATCCCGCCGGGACAGAAATCCCGGGCAGCCCCGCCAGATTAAGGGGAACAGTACAAATATCCGACAAATACATAGATAAAGGATCAGTCAATTTCTCCCCCAGTTTAAAAGCAGGCGTGGGCGCCGTAGGTGAAAGTAAAACGTCAAATTTTTCCAATGCCTGATCAAAATCCTGTTTGATTAAAGTCCTGGCCTTTTGGGCCTTTAAATAATAAGCATCATAATATCCTGAACTCAAGGCATAAGTCCCTAACATAATCCGGCGTTTAACCTCTGCTCCAAAACCCTCAGCTCTTGTTTTTCTGAACATACTGATAATATCCTCATTGTTTTGAGAGCGATGACCATAGCGAACACCGTCATAACGCGCCAGATTTGAACTGCATTCAGCCGGAGCAATCAAATAATAGGTCGGCATAGCATATTCTGTATGAGGCATGGAACATTCTGAGACTTCAGCCCCCAAACCTTTTAAAGTCTCGATTGCTTCCTGCAGAACCCTGGCAACCCCCTGGTCAATTCCCTTACCAAAGTATTCCTGCGGTATACCGATTTTCAGACCTTTAATATCATTCACCAGAAATTCAGTATAGTCAGGTTTGGCAAAAGGCACAGAAGTCGAATCTTTGGGATCGTGGCCGGCGATAGCATTTAAGACCAAAGCATTGTCCCTGACAGTTTTTGTTAACGGGCCTATTTGATCCAATGATGAAGCAAAAGCAATCAGACCATAACGGGAAACCGCTCCGTAAGTAGGCTTCATCCCTACTACCCCGCAAAAGGCAGAAGGTTGTCTGATTGACCCGCCGGTATCAGAACCTAAAGCATAAACCACCTCGTCGGCAGCAACTGAGGCAACAGAGCCACCTGAAGACCCGCCGGTAACACACGAAAGATCCCAGGGATTATGTGTTGGAAAAAAAGCTGAGTTTTCGGTCGAAGAGCCCATGGCAAATTCATCCATATTCAGTTTTCCCAGGCAAATTGCCCCGGACCCGAGCAACCTCTCTACCACAGTTGCATTATAAGGAGGAATAAAATTCCTGAGCATTTTTGAAGAACAAGTGGTTTTTATCCCTGTCGAACACATATTATCTTTAAAGGCCATCGGGATACCGGCCAGAGGACCAATCTTTTCTCCACGGGCAATTTTCTCATCCAGTTTTGCCGCCTGGTTTAAGGCCAAATCTTCAGTTAAAGTTACAAAAGCCTTGATATTTCCTTCAATTTTATTAATACGGTCTAAAAATTTCCGGACTAATTCAGTAGCACTAACCGCTTTACTCTCAAGCATGATATGCAATTCAGCAGCTGATTTAGCAGTGATATCCATGAATCCCTGATCTCCTTTCCAGTTTCCTAAACAATTTTGGGCACCTTGAAAAATCCATTCTCAGCGTCCGGAGCATTAGATAGGACTTGAGCGGCATCCATTGATGGTTTTACTTCATCCTCGCGCATAACATTATGTAACGGCACCGCATGGGCAGTTGGTAAGACAGCAGAAGTATCCAATTTTTCCAGCATTGCTGCATATTCCAGGATGGAATTAAGATTATCCGTATACTCTTCAGTCTCCCGGCCAGTTAATTCAAGACGGGCCAACATAGCCACATATTCAACCTCTTCACGTGAAATTTTCATACTTGCACCATCCTTTGGTATTTAACTTATTTCACTATTTATTTACTATAGCAAATCTGGAACAGCGGGGCAACTCTAATCGGCTCATTTAACCTCATATCATAATTAATTAAACAGACATTAAAGGGAAAAGCTAAGTTCATGCAGAATAATAACATATTATGTATGTTACAGAGGCCAGAAAAATCAAAGAAAGGAAGTAATACCGATGGAGCAGAAAATTTTGCCTTTTACCAATTTTGTTCCTGGCAACCATCTGGTTTTAGGCGCTACAGGCGTTGGTAAAAGCCTCCTCATTTTGTCACTATTGCAGACCAATCAATTTTGTGACAGTGATACAATCAACATAGTCCTGACGGATTCCGCCAAACTCATTTACCAGTATACTATTCCCAACCCGGTAATATCTATTGATCCTTATTCCCCCGATCTGCGTTGGATTGCTGAACCTTCAGTTCCCGGCATATACTATTGCGCCTGTGACTATTTGCCCAGAATGGTCACTTTCCTTGAGTGTATTGCAAATTTCGCCAGAGGAGATGAAGAAAACTTTAAACATCCTATCCGGCTTTTTATTGATTTTCCACCGAAATTCTGGCGAAACGAATCTGTAATAGGACAAATGCTCAGACTTAACTATATCAGCAATTCCTTTTCTTATTGTGAATTTCGCCCTTTAACCACCTGGTGTGTTTTTACTTCAATTAAAGACCTTTCGTCGCAAACCAAAGTTATTTTGGATAATGCCCATCTGGTTATTGTTAAACCTATACCCCAATCCTGGTTAAAGGAAATAACCCTCAGTCTGGAAAAACAATTTGCCCACCTTAAAAATGTAAATAATGTTATTGAAAATAAAGAAGGCTTCTTCTATTTACCATATACAGATCCCAATATCTATTCCCAAAACCGTTCCTCCTTAAATACCTGATTCAGGCCGATTGTCTCATTCTGACTCCTGTCTTCTGTCTCCTGACTCCTGAATAGTCAGTCTTTCTCCAGGTATTCCCGTTCGAATTCATCTTCAGTTATAACGGGGATTCCCAGTTCCCGGGCCTTGGCCAGTTTAGACCCAGCCTTTTCCCCTGCTACCACAAAAGCTGTTTTCTTACTGACACTGCTTGCTGCTTTACCGCCATGTTCTTCAATAAAGGTTTCAATCATCCTTCGGTCCCAACGCTCCAGCTTTCCAGTAACAACAATACTTTTTCCCAGAAACAGTTGGGGATAGGCCGGTCCGGCTTCTGTCATCCTGACTCCCGCTGCTTCCAGTTTCGCCAAGATATCCTGCGTGCTTTTCAGATTAAAAAAATCAACGATACTATAGGCAATTGTCGGTCCAATATCTGGGATTGCTTGTAATTCCCCGGCAGTTGCTTCCTTTATTTTGTTCATTGTCAAATAGTATCTTGCCAGGATCTTGCCCGCTTTCTCGCCGACATTAGGAATACCCAGAGCAAAGATCAGGGCTGCTAAACCCCTGGTTTTACTGGCTTCGATGGCCCTGAGCAAGTTTTCCGCAGACTTTTGGCCGAACCGTTCCAACTTGCAGAGCTGTTCAAATTCCAAAGTATACAAATCAGCCGCATCCTCTATCAGCCCTGCTTCAATGATCTGCTGGACTACCGCCGGTCCCAAACCATCAATATTCATGGCGTCACGGGAAATAAAATGAATAATCGCCTCCCGTTGTTTGGCGGGACAAACATTACTCGGACAACGTAAGGCGACCTCCCCCGGTTTACGCACTGTCGTACTCCCGCATTCCGGACAATTCGCGGGCATCTCAAAAAGTATTTCCCGGCCGTTTCGTTTCTCCGGGATAACACATACAACCTCCGGGATTATATCACCGGCTTTATGGATCAGAACATGATCGCCAATCCTGATATCCTTTTCAGCGATATAATCATTGTTATGCAGCGTTGCCCTGCTCACAGTGGAACCGGCCACCAGAACAGGCCTCAGAACAGCGGTCGGAGTAAGGACTCCTGTTCTGCCAACTCTAATGATAATGTCCCGGACCTCTGTTTCTGCTTGCTCAGCGGGAAATTTATAAGCAACGGCCCAGCGGGGGCTCTTGGCTGTAAAGCCCAATTCCCTTTGCTGGCCCAGATCGTTAACTTTTATTACCAGGCCGTCAATTTCATAGGGGAAACTATGTCTTGCCAAAGTCATTTCCTCACAATAAGAAATGACTTCTTCAATCTTCGCGAACACCTTATAATTGGGATTAACTGAAAAACCCTGTTCAGTCAGATATTTTAAGACCTTCGCCTGGGATCCGGTATCCGCGGCGCTTATTCCGGATAGCTGATAGGCAAAATAATCCAACCTGCGCTGGGCTGTAATCCGGGAATTAAGCTGACGCAAAGAACCTGCCGCAGCATTGCGCGGATTAGCAAAAGCAGTCTGACCTTCCTCTTCCCGCTCCTCATTGAGCAAAGCAAACGAAGCTTTGGGCATGTACCCCTCTCCGCGGACATCCAACCGTGGGAGAGGGGTTTTTAAGCGTAAAGGAACAGAAGTTATTGTCCGCACATTAGCAGTTATCTCTTCTCCTACTTCCCCGTCACCCCTGGTTGCCGCCCGGACCAAAACCCCATGTTCATAAGTTAAAACCACGGTCAGGCCATCAACTTTTAATTCTACAACATATTGGACAGGTGAAACTACTGAGCGGACACGACGGTCGAATTCACGCAGTTCCCCGGCATTAAAAGCATTATCCAAACTTAACAGAGGTTCAAGATGACGTACTTTGGGGAACTCTTTGGCCACTATCCCCCCAACCCTTTGCGTTGGAGAATCAAGGGTAACAAGGTCCGGATATTTTGCTTCAAGTTCCAATAATTCGCGAAGCAAGTTATCATATTCGCTGTCACTGATCTTTGGTTGGTCCAATCCGTAATAATTAAAATTCGCTTGCTCTATTTCCCGGCGTAATACCCGGATACGTTCTTGGTCCGAATTCAAACAAAGATCACTTCCTTAATAAAATACAGTATTCAGAATTCAGTATTTAGGAATTCAGAATAACTAAAGAATATTACTTACAATAATTTTTGTAAATATCTTGCAGAAGAAGTTTGTTTCTAAACCGTTTCCTCATTCTGACTCCTGACTCCTGACTCCTTTAAATAACATTATTTACCTACAGTCTTTCCAAAATATTTAAGCAAAAATCATCCGGAAAGCCCGGAAGGAATTAATTTATATTTCGGACTTCGGACCTCGGACTTCGGACTTCAGAGTTTGGTTAACTTGACATACTCTGCCGCAATTTGTTTAAGCTGTCCCTGAAAATTTATCGTTAAAACAGTCTGCCGGTCTTTTCCTGTGACACCCATAACAATTCCCTGCCCAAATTTATCATGCAGGATTTTATCCCCTACGAGGAATTCTTCCCCGCTGTTTTCCACCAACGGTGTGCCTAATTTACGGGCAGGTGAGCCAAAAGCTGATGAATGTCTGCCCGGCGCAGACACCCGGCTGCGTAATTCCGGAGGCTTCGGCTTTGCGAACTGCCTCCCGGGGGGATCGCTGGGATCTTTTTCTTCCAGGAGGTTATACGGTATTTCCTCCAGAAAACGGGAGCGTAAATTATATTGTCTGCGTCCGTAAAGCATTCTCTGACCGGCATAACAAAGATAAACTTTCTCCCGGGCCCTGGTAAGCGCCACATAACATAAACGTCTTTCCTCTTCAATTAATTCCGGCTCAAACTGGGAACGAGCGCCGGGGAAAATTCCTTCTTCCAAACCAACGATAAAAACAACCGGAAATTCCAGACCTTTGACACTATGCATTGTCATCAAAATTACCGCCGCTTCTTGTTGGTCGATCTGATCCGTCTCAGCGACTAAAGAGACATGTCCCAGGAAACCACTCAGCCCAGGAATGTATTCCACCCCAAATTCATCTTCGTCCTCTATCCCCAGGGCTTTAAGGTCATATTCAGCTGTAACCGAGAGAAACTCTGCCAGGTTTTCCAGGCGGGCCTGAGACTCGGGGGAATCGTCAGCAAGCAACAAATTTCGATAGCCTGTCCTGTCCAGAATTTCCTCAACCATTTTTGTGACCGAGGTCTCATTATCCGCAATTTCTTTTAAACCCTGCATAAGTTTAGCAAAAACCAGTACAGATTTGCGCGCTTTAGGCTGTAACTCCGGGATATAATCCGCCTCTAAAACTGCTTCCAGGACAGGCATATTTTGTTCCTCGGCATATTCCATAATTTTAGCTAAAGAAATCCCGCCCAGCCCTCTTTTAGGAACATTTAAGATTCGGGCAAAATTAACTTTATCCGCCGGATTGGCTAAGACCCGCAAATATGCCAAAATATCCTTGATTTCCAGCCGCTCATAAAATTTATAACCGGAGAAGATCCGATAAGGGATGCCCTCTTTCATTAACTTTTCTTCCAGGACACGTGATTGGGCATTAGTACGATAAAGAACGGCAAAATCATTATAAGGACGTCCGGAATTATGCAAAAGCCGGATACGCTCGGCAACATAGCGCGCTTCATCATGCTCATCATCAGCTACATAAAAAACAAGCGGGTGCCCTTGAGGGTTTTCCGTCCAGAGTGATTTTTCTTTGCGCTTTTCATTATTACTGACAACACAGTTTGCCGCTTTTAAGATCGTTTGGGTAGAACGGTAATTCTGTTCAAGTTTGAGGACTTTGGCTTCAGGGTAATCCCGCTCAAAGTCCAGGATGTTTTTAACATCCGCCCCCCGCCAACTATAAACCGACTGGTCATCATCCCCTACTACACAGAGATTGCGATAGCGGCTCGCTAACAACTTTACCAGACTGTACTGGGCATAATTGGTATCCTGGTATTCATCAATCAAAATATAGCGGAACCTTTCCTGGTACCGGTTCAGGACCTCAGGGTTTTGCCGGAAAATGATAACTGTAAGCATGATAAGGTCATCAAAATCCAGGGCATTACTGGATTGCAGTCTTTTCTGGTAGGCCCGGTAAACCCTGGCAACCTGGCGCTGAAAATAATCCCCGGCCTGCAGTTCGAAACCGGCGCAGTCCATAAGCTTATTTTTAGCGTCACTGATCACAGCCTCTACGGCCCGGGCCGTGAATTTCTTTTCATCAAGGTTACATTCTTTTAAACAATTTTTAATAACCGCTTGCTGGTCACCGGCGTCATATATTATAAAATCGCGGGTATAACCCGGCAGATTGCCAATCTCCTGACGTAATATACGGACACATGCTGAGTGAAAAGTTGATACCCAGAGGCCGCGGCCTTCGCTGCCAACTAAGACTCCTACTCTCTCCCGCATCTCCCGGGCAGCCTTATTGGTAAAGGTAATTGCCAGGATCTCCCGTGGTTCAATACCCTGGGCTATCAGATGAGCAATTCTATAGGTAAGCACTCTGGTTTTCCCGGAACCTGCTCCGGCCAAAATCAACAGAGGGCCTTCTTTATGCCTGACAGCTTCCTGTTGTATTGGATTTAAGTCTTCCAACCGGTACATTATCTTGTCCGCCTCACTTCCAGCCTTAATTATAGCATAACATTTATCTCTAAAGCTGCTTTTCCGGCTTCAAACCTGTGGGGCAGCGGCATCCTATATTCAGGCACAGGCATTGCCCTGCATCTGCGGGTAATAAATATCTCCTCGGATAATTAAAAATTACGAAATATAAGGTAATAAAAAGATAAAAACTGTATAATTTTCTTATACGGTTTTATCTC
>DATMXV010000205.1:0-2840 GCA_035561335.1 Desulfitobacteriaceae bacterium | reverse complement strand
GTAACACCAGGATCATCGCCGATAGAATTCCTCATAAGGCCTACAGCCGTAATTACTAATAATACAATTCCGGTGACCAAGCTAATAATTCCTGTACCTAACAATGCTCCGGGGCTTGCAGGCATCCAACCTGCTGTAAATGCGCCGTTTGCGCTGGCGCCTGCTGCGATAGCCAGGGCTGCTACCGGACCGGGATCTGCATTTTTCATTGTGTTTCCTCCTTTAATTTTCGTAATAAAGAAAAGGGAAATAATCTAAGGTCTGTCCTGATACTCAATTGTTTCTACAAAGGTTAATGTCTCTTGTAAGGTTTTTTCCGAATCCTGTTACAAGTTTTTATCCAGCGGTTATCCCCCTGTACCTCCTTTCCGCCTAAGGTTTTTATTATGGTAGTACCATCCTCATGCATCCTCGCTGTTAGTCTGGTCAGGATAGTTACAACTTTATCGTCACGTGTTATAAGTACTACCTGTTCTCCAGGAAGATGCGGATCAGGTACTACATAATAGCAATCACGTTTATCAGGTTTTGAAATATACACTATTTCACAAATCTCTTCCAAAGTACGCGGTTGTGCCTTTGTCAGCCAATCCTCGATAAATCCTAGTACATTTAAAGGATCAATATTTAAACGCTTTATTATCCTTTTTTTGCTGTGTTCGCTTGCTGTCAGCATCTCATCAGGCACCCTTCGGAGGTTAAGCTCAAATTATTTAATCAAATTTAATAAGGAGGGGTTACAAGGCTACCCGCAACCCCTTGTTTAGAAGGTGAATTATATGAGAATTAGAAAAGTATCAGCAAACTTAAAAATTTGATCGACTTTAAAAGAGAGGGGCTACAAGGCTACTCGCAACCCCTTGTACAGAAGGTAAATAAGATAAGAGTTAGAATTGTATTGGCAAACTCAAAGTTTTGACCGACTTTAATAAGGAGGGGTTACAAGACTACTCGCAACCCCTGATTCAGGGATTAAGAAATAGGACGAAAAAAGAATTAATATGGGAATTAGACAAGTATTAGAAAATTCAAAATTATGCGTGCCTAAAAGGAGGGGTTACGAGGCACTCGCAACCCCTTGTCAAGAAGGTAAATAAGATGAGAGTTAGAATTATATTGGCAAACTCAAAATTTTGATTACTTTTAAAAAGGGGGGCTACGGGGCTACCCGCAACCCCTTGTTTAGAGGAAATTAATATGGAAATTAGAAAAGTATTAGCAAACTCAAAATTTCTGCTTTAAAAGGAGGGGCTACAAGGATGATTAATCCTCAATAGGATCCCAGACATCTTTTAATTCTCTTGGTTCTTCTTTGGCTAAACCTGACATATAAGGAGACTTGCCCCAGAACTTAATTCTGGCAGCTTTGCCTTGCTCGGAGATCTCATCAAACGGGATATGGGCAAAGCTGATTGAATACAGAGGTGTATCCATTGCCGGGTTACAGATAGTCTTGTCTACCATGCAATTCAGAATAGCTGGCTGTCCCTTTTCGGCAGCGTCAAAACAACGTTCCAGCGCAGGCAGGATTTCATCATGACTGCTGATTGTTTCGCCATAAGTTCCAAAAGGAGCAAAGACCTGATCCCAACGGACTGCATCTACTTTTTCGGGACCTGCTTCTATTACATTTCCCAGCCAGGCAGCGCCCATATTATCCTGGTCGCCATAATTATTCCACTTCTCGCCATAATAACGATATTTCATGCCGGTGAGCCAGCCGTTGTTGTTGGTTACGATATAAACGATCGGTAGCTTGTACCTGGCGGCGACTTCGACATTCATACCGTCTACGCCCATGCCGGCGTCACCCATCATGGCAACTACAGGCGTCCGGTCTGCCGGATTGGCCTCAAGATCACCAATAGCAGCGCCGATTGACATCCCAATACCGTGTCCGATACCGGCCTGTTCCGACGCTGTCAGGATTTGCGCCGGCCTTACGGCTGTAAAATAAGGCATAATATAGCCCGAGATGGAAAAGCCGTCCAGAACAACACGATTGCGGCTTTGATAACGTTCCTCCAGGAAATCAGTGATTGCTTTAGAGAGATAACCATGGTGAATCATTTTCTTGTAGCGTGGCATATCCTTATATTTAAGGGCCCTGTCACTTCTCTTTTTGGCAGAAGCGACTTCATTGTCCTGGATACGCTTGATCCACTCATCCCTTCCAGCCGAAGGAGTCAGATTGTTGGCTTTGATATAATCGATCATTTGACGGGCTATAACCTTGGTACTGCCGACAAGGGCCACACTGGTTGGCAGGTGGGTCCAGATAAGAGCCTCAGAGGCTGCAATCTGAATGGTTTCCGGCCAGCCGGCGCCAAAGCCGTCGAAGAAGCCAACCTTTAAGCCGACTGGAATCATCAGTTCGATTTCCTTACGAAAGCTGGGCAGGCCACGGGTGCAATAAGGATGTCTTTCATTGACAACGCCACGACCGAGACGGCGGGTAGTAAACGGGATTTTTGCCAGGGTAACCAGTTCTTCCAGCTCTTCGCCTGCTTTATCCCAGCAGGGGTCGTCACCGATAATCAGGAAAGGCTTGTCCACCGCATACAAACGTTTGACTGCTTCGGCAATATCATCCGGGTTGCCGCCACCGGCAATCCTTTCGGTCGTTTTGGTGCCGCGCCAGGCAGGAATATATTCAGCTTGTCTTACCCAGGCCGGGATGGGTTGCATGAGCATTGTAGTAAGAATATTAAAAACTACCGGGCCTTTTTGGGCTGTATTGGCCAGTTTAAAGCCTCTGGTAAGAAACTGCTGGATCTGAGGGATCTCAGTTAACCGCTGGGTCCACTTGGTAATGCCGCCCATTACTTCCTGAGTAAAGT
>DATMXV010000204.1:0-24131 GCA_035561335.1 Desulfitobacteriaceae bacterium | reverse complement strand
AGAAAGAGTGCGTGAATTGTCATTGAATGAGATAGCACAGGAATTAAACAAGCAGATTCAAAACGGAAACCCTTATTTCTATGAAATGTTATCTGATTTAGGGAAAGAATTATTTTTTCCCAGAGGGATACTTACCCAATCAGACGAAGCCAATCAAAAGGCAACCCGTTATAATGCAACGATAGGAATTGCTACGGAAAAAGGTCAGCCGATGTATTTGTCGGTAATCCATGAAGCCTTATCAGCATTTCAGCCTAAAGATCTTTATAATTATGCCCCGCCCGGCGGAAAAATGGAATTAAGAAAGATCTGGCGGGAAAAGATGCTTGTAGAAAATCCTTCCCTGAAGGGAAAGACATTTAGTCAGCCGATTGTTACTAATGCTCTTACTCATGGTTTAAGCATTATTGCCGATATGTTTATTAATGTTGGCGATCCCCTGATATTGCCGGATAAATTATGGGAAAATTATAACATGATTTTTGATGTCCGCAGAGGAGCTGTACTTAAGACTTTTCCGTTTTATACCGAAAAATGCAAAATCAATATCAGTGGTATGCGGGAAACCCTGCTTGCCCAGAAACAATATGGCAAGGCTGTGTTGCTTCTCAATTTCCCGAATAATCCTACCGGTTATACACCGAATGAGAAAGAAGCAGATGAGATTGTTGAAGTAATAAAAGAAGTTGCGGAAGAAGGAATTAATTTAGTTGTTATTAACGATGACGCTTATTTCGGTTTGTTTTTCGAGGACTCTATCCAGGAATCATTATTTGGCCGGATTGCCAATCTGCATCCGCGGGTATTGCCTATTAAGGTTGACGGTCCGACTAAAGAAGAATATGTTTGGGGTTTCCGGGTAGGATTTATTACTTTCGCCGCTGACAGCGCCCCTGTCTTAAATGCTTTGGAAAACAAGGTGTTGGGAATAATCAGGGGGACGTTATCAAGCGGGTCCCACCCTTCGCAAACTTTTGTCCTGGAGGCTTTAAAATCACCTGATTTTCCGGCTCAAAAAGAACATAAATATTTAATTTTGAAGCAACGGGCATTGAAAGTCAAACAATTACTTGCCAGTAGCAAATATCAGAATGTCTGGGAGTACTATCCTTTTAATTCGGGCTATTTTATGTGCCTGAAACTTAAGACAACTGATGCTGAAAAACTACGTCTTCATTTGCTGGAGCATTATGGAGTCGGAGTTATTGCGCTTGGGGATAATGATATCCGGATCGCTTTTTCCTCTGTCGAAGAAGAGAACCTCCCGGAATTATTTGATCTTATATATCAAGGAATTAAAGATCTGGAAAATATTTAACCCCTTGGATCCAATAATATTTAGAATATACATCCGGAGCAGATTTATTATCTTGTCGATTAGTAATCTGCTTATTTTTATAAAAAAACAAAAATTTTATTTTGAATTTCAAGTAAATCATTGATATGCTTAAATATAGTATTGTCGAAAATAAATAATTTTCTGTCAGTTATACGAATACTATTTTAAATAAGAAAATAGGGAGGACCATGAGCTTGATTATGACTGGAGCAGAGGCAATCATTGAATCTCTGAAAAAGGAAGATGTGGAAGTCGTCTTCGGCTATCCCGGTGGAGCAGTATTAACGCTCTATGATGCTTTATATAAGGCAAAATTTAATCATGTGCTTACAAAACACGAACAAGGGGCAGTTCATGCTGCCGACGGTTACGCCAGGGCTACCGGCAAAGCAGGCGTATGTATTGTAACCTCCGGTCCCGGAGCAACAAATCTTGTTACCGGGATTGCCACTGCTTATATGGATTCAATTCCTTTGGTGGCAATTACCGGACAGGTTGCCGTATCCTTAATAGGGCGCGATTCTTTTCAGGAAGCGGATATCTGCGGGATAACAACTCCTGTTACAAAACACAATTATTTAGTGAAAAAAGCAGAGGATTTACCCAGAGTGATTAAAGAAGCCTTTTATATTGCCAGGACCGGCCGGCCTGGTCCGGTTGTTATTGATATAGCTAAAGATGTATTTGCCGCAACATTAGACTATACCTACCCTGAAACAGTCAGGTTGCGCGGCTACCATCCAATATTTGAAGGGGAAACCGAAATTATTGATCAGGTTATCGGGGAGATGAAATCAGCTAAGAAACCGTTGATTTTCATAGGAGGGGGAGTTAATCTGGCTGATTCTTCCCAGGTTTTGCGGGATTTGGTCAGCCATACCGGGTTTCCGGTAATCACAACTTTGATGGGCTTAGGCAGTCTGCCCTCAGATCATCGCCTTAATTTTGGCATGGTTGGGATGCATGGAACTTATGCGGCTAATATGGCGACTACCGAATGTGATTTGCTGCTGGGGGTTGGAGTACGCTTTGATGACCGGGTAACCGGGCTTATCAAGGATTTCGTATCTAAAGCCAAGGTGGTCCATTTTGATATTGATCCGGCAGAAATCAATAAAAACGTCCTGGCCCATATTCGGGTAGTTGGGGATTTGCGCTGGTCCTTACCGGCACTGTACCAGCGGACTTTGTCGGAAAAATTCTCCTGGAGAGAAAAAGTCCAACCCTGGGTTGAGAAAATATTAAACTGGCAAAGGGAAAAGCCTTTGACTTATGAGCAAGATAGTAAAACAATCAAGCCGCAATCGGTAATCCGCAAAGTTAATGAATTGTCCCAGGGTGAAGCAATTATTGTAACCGATGTCGGTCAGCATCAGATGTGGATTGCCCAGTATTTTAGTTTTAAAAAACCCCGTTCATTGCTGACGTCCGGTGGACTTGGCACAATGGGCTATGGTCTTCCGGCCGCTCTTGGCGCCCAAACCGGGTGCCCGCAAAAAACGGTTTTCCTGTTTGTCGGGGATGGCGGGATCATGATGAATTGTCAGGAACTGGCAACAGTGGCCAATTATAATCTGCCGGTTAAGATACTTATCTTTAACAATCAAGTTTTAGGAATGGTTGCCCAATGGCAGAGGATGTTTTATGGCGGCAGGTATTCTCATAGCAGACTTAAAGGACACACGGATTTTGTTAAATTGGCGGAAGCTATGGGAGTTACCGGGATGCGGATCAATAACCCGTCTGAGCTTGATCAGGTATTAAAAGCAGTAATGGCTGTTGAGGGACCGGTTCTTGTAGATATACCAATACCCGAAACGGAGGATGTCTTGCCTATGGTCCCGCCGGGTGCACGCTTGGATCAGATGGTCATGGGGGGGTAAAAGAGAATGAAACATACACTTGCTGTTTTGGTAGAGAATAGACCGGGTGTTTTAACGCATATTTCAGGTTTGATCAGCCGGCGGGCTTTTAATATCGAGAGTATCGCCGCCGGCTATACGGAAGAAGCAGAGACAACCAGGATTACGATTGTTGTTGAAGGCGACGAAATTGAGTTGGAACAGGTTGTCAACCAGTTGTCCAAACTGATCGATGTAATTAAAATTATTGATCTGACAGGAACTGACTCGATTCACCGGGAACTGGCCCTGATTAAAGTCAAAGCCAGTTCCGAGACACGCTCGGATATAGTTAATATTGTCCATATATTCCGGGCCAGAATAGTGGATGTAAATCCTGAAACAATGGTTATTGAGCTTTCCGGTGAAGAGAGGAAGATCGATGCCTTATGTCAGGTCCTGAATAATCACGGAATTATTGAAATTGTCCGTACCGGTAAAATAGCTCTCTCCAGAGGACCGAATCCTGCAAAAGATTGTTAGGGAGTGGAATTGGTGAATAAGCTTTCTTTCAAGAAGAAAGTAATAATGATTGTTTTTTTTCTTTTAATACTTGCAGCAGGGATTTTTATATATAAAACTTGGCTGAAACAGGAACTGGTGGTCTTTAACCCTGAAACCGGGGAGTTTGAAGTTAAACGGGAAGCGGGAAATCTGAACGGCAGAGTTAACATCCTCTTGCTTGGCGTGGATGAGCGCGATAATTCAAGTGAAAACAACTTCCGGATGGATACAATTATTTTGGCCAGTATTGATCCTAAAAGCCGGCAGATCAGCCTGTTGTCTATTCCCCGGGATTCCAGGGTTCAAATTCCCAAGAGGGGATGGGACAAAATTAACGCTACCGCGTCTTATGGCGGTATTACTACTACGATAGGTGTTGTCCAGAACCTGACCGGAATCAGAATTAACGGGTATATAAAAACTAATTTTCAAGGCTTTAAAGATATAATTGATACTTTGGGCGGGATCACAATTGACGTTGAAAAAGATATGTACCAAAATCTTGGTGAGGCGGAAGATGGTATTATTGATTTAAAAAAAGGGAAACAGGTACTGGACGGTTCCAAGGCGCTTCAATATGCGCGCTTCCGTAATGATGCCCTTGCGGATATCACCAGGACGGCCCGGCAACAGGCAATTCTCAAGGGAATAGCAGAAAAAGCCAGGGAACCCGCTAATATCCTGAAGATTCCTGCTCTGGTTCCTAAAATGATAAAGACAGTGGAGACAAATCTTCCTGTCAGTGATTTATTGAAGATTGCCCAGGCCGCAGTTAAACTTGATAATACCAAGATTGTCAGTCAAACCCTCCCAGGGTATTTCCTTACTCTGGATAATATCAGTTACTGGGGGGTGGATTATGATGAGACAAAAGAGGTGCTGAAAAACCTGTTTCAGGGGATAGTCGTAGGTAATACTCCTGATAAACTGATTAGTCAGTCAGTTGAGACTAAAGTAACGGGGAATGAAGTCCTGCCAGACCTTGAGATCGGGAGTATTAGTATTAATCAGGCAAAAACAACACCTTTTTCGATTACGATTAACGTATCTGCTTCCCTTGGCGTTGATATAGCTGAAGTATGGCGGGATAATTATTTAATCAAGAGTTGGAATGGCAGTGCGACAACAATCACAGATTATGGTTTAGAGCCTGGGAAAGTGTATGCTTATGTCCTTAAGGTCTATAATTCCAAAGGCAAGTTGTTACTGACTACCAACCTTGTCAGTGAAAAAACTATGTTAAAGGAAGAAATCTTGAATCCAGGTACGGTAAAGGCTAAAGTGGAGTCAGATAGCAGTAACAAAATATCTTCTGTTTTTCTGACCATCGGACCGTCAAGCGGAGCAACTGCAGCTGCCTTATTTAAGGACGGGACAGAATTGGTTAAGTGGAATGACCCGGGCAGCAGTCATTCGTATAGGGATAATAATGTCCGGGAAGGGGCTACTTACAAATATAGGCTGGAAGTCAGGAATTCCCAGGGGATTGCCAAATATAGCGAGATCTCTGTTCCAATCAGAGTTTCTGTCCCGGTTACCCTTGGCAATCTGACTGCCGCTGTTAATACTGATAAGCTTGGAAAAATCCTGTCCATTAGTGTTTTTATCGGACCGTCAAAAGGAGATCTGCAAATTTTGCGCCTTTATAAAGATGGAAAACAAGTGGAACAGTGGAGTGGTCCGGATGCGAGAACCTACACCGATAATGCGGTTATTGAGGGAACTGTCTATAAATATTCTCTGGAAGCTGAGGATTATCTTGGAAATAAAACAAATAAAGAGTTAATGGTTAGTACGCGCTAAGTTTTGCTATTATGTACAGTGAGGATTATTAATGAAAAAGTTTAATTTTTTAATTATGATACTGCTGGGAATTATGTTAGGGTTATTAATTAACGGATGTTCTGTTTTAAAAAACATATCCGGGACATCAGGTTCTCCAGGCAATAACGATCAGTCTGATACGGCTTCTTTAGGCGCTGATAATAGCCCCTTGGCCCAGGATAGTCCACAATACTCCGAGGACATACCTGTACTCTATTATCATTCAGTAATGGTTGAACCGGGAAATGAGCTTCGTATTCCTCCGGAACAGTTTGCAGCCCAGATTAAATACCTGTCTGAACATGATTATCATGTTATAAGTTTAGACCAACTTTATCAGTTTTATTGCGCCAATGGAACCCTTCCTAAAAACCCGGTTGTTATAACATTCGACGACGGGTACGAAGATAATTATACAAATGCCTATCCTGTTTTAGAGAAGTATGGGTATACTGCAACTGTATTTGCGGTGACAAGCTATATCGGCAGTAAGGGGTACATGTCCTGGGATCAGCTTCAGGAATTGCAGGATAAGGGCTGGCAGATAGAAGGTCATACTCTCAGCCATCCCTATTTGGTAAAGGATAAACTCGGTTCTGCTGAAGTGAAACGGGAATTAAGGGAAGCGAAGAATATTTTAGAGAAGCGTTTGGGCCGGTCAGTCAGGTTTTTTGCCTATCCGTATGGCGACTATAATGCTGATATTGTTCAAGAGGTGAAGGAAGCTGGTTATCTGATGGCGTTTACTACCGAAAGGGGCTGGGCCAATAAAAATAATCTCATGCTTGAACACAGAGTCTATTGTTTTGCTGATATGGGTATTGAAGAATTTGCCAGAAGGTTGCAGAATCCCCAATATTAAAATTCTGAAGCAGTTAATCTAACCCCTGTCTTAAAGGAAGAAAGGGGTTAGATTTTTTGTTGGATAATAAAGGAACAAAAACCAACTTAATACATATCCTGTATTAAGCCCAGTAAAATTCCACTAAGAAAGGAGGAAGTATCATGGCTTTCGGTGCTGGAGTTGACGGTTGTGCTTGCGGACCAAATTTCTTACCGGGGATTGCAGTTGTAGTTGTAATTATCCTGTTATTAATTGCAATGGGAATCGTATTTTAAATAGCGTTTGACAAAGATTATTTTCTTATGAAGGAGGAAATTATATGTACGGCTTAGGTTATGGAGGTTACGGTCATGCTTGTGCTCCTGTAGCATCTTGTGCTCCTGTAGGATCTTGGGGTACACCTGCTGCTTATGGATGCGTAGGAGTCGGCATAATAGCTATTGCGATTTTAATTCTTATTGCTCTGGGAGTAATTTTCTAGAAATAGATTAAGAGTCAAGTTATCAAAGGAGGAATTATTATGTCATTCGGTGGTTCAGGTGGTACCGGTTGGGGTGCAGGTATTGCTATTGTAGTAGTAATCATTCTCTTGTTAATTGCTTTGGGTATTGTTTTTTAGCACGAGCTGTATAATGGAATAAATCAGGGGGTGAGCTTATGTACGGCTGTGGAAGTTATGGTTACGGTATGGCAGGTTGTGGCATTGGTGTAGGGATTATTGCAATCGCCATTCTGATTCTGATTGCTTTAGGTGTAATCTTCTAAATCCTTGTTTGACCTGGGGTTATGTGCAGACATAGCCCCTTTTAATATTTTCTGAGAAAGAATCGCTGTTCCAACAGCGATTCTTTCTCAGAAAATATACGATAAGATTACCACCACCAACGGCGCCAGCCAAAACCGAACCAAGGAAAGCCGAAGCCCCAGCCAAAACCTAACCCGAGGAATCCCCGCCAGCGTCTCCAAAACATCTAAAAGAACCTCCTTTTGCTCCTAGCCTGCTTATCGGATAAGATTCAACTTCCTACCCTGATACAATTTATGTCTGCCTAAGGCGTTAAGTGCCAGAAAATCCAGTAAAAGGTATTTGTTGATTAGTAATCTTTTGCCGTGGTTATAATAGCAACAATAATTTCAGATTTTCGATAAGTAAGGAGCGAACTGCGTGGACCTGTTCAGGCTGGTTCTATTAGAAGGTTTACTTATAGCTGCTGCAGGAATCACCTATATAGGTGGAGTCAAGGGAATGGTTCTTGCCGGAGGTTTAGTAAGTGTTATTAATTTTTCAGTCCATGAAATAACTGATTTTTGGAAATGGGAAGGTTTCCTGATTCTTGGGTCTGTTTTCGGAATCCTTGTCTTAACCGGATTAAACTATCAAGCCAGAAAGACAAAGGCAACCTTCGGACTTGCAGGCGGTATTATCAGTCTGGTTTTATTCGGGGTATTTTTTACGCCAATTTTAGCATTGGTTCTATGGTTGCTTTTTATGGGGACAGGTTTCCGGCCCGGACCTGGTTCCGGCAGGCAAATTTGGGGTTTTATACCCTCGGTTTGCCGGGTTGTTTTTGGTTTGGGATGGATAATTTTTGGCAACAACCTCCTTCCGGCTTGAACTACTTGTTAAATATTTTTTCCGGATATTGATCTTAAATCTTGCACAAGAAGGGTGGATTTGTTATCTTATATGATAGAATATTCTAAATGCTGAGCCCTAATATATTTGGGCAGAGGATATGATCCTTGGGGCTTCCTTGCTTTGGGAGTCCTTTTTGTATTTTGAATATTACGAATTTAATTTATGATTCCACTGCAAAGTATTAAGGAACTATTGCAGTAAATCAATATCGCACAGTGAAATATTTAGCGGAATTTGCGTCGTGAGCGTAGGCTCTAAGGCGTTAATTAATTATAATTATGTAAGGAAGCTAAGAAGTGAAATACTGGTTAATACCTGAAACTATGTGCAGTAAAACACATTTGCTTAGTGAATCATTGGCAGTATCACCAATTGTAGCGGATATTCTGGTACAACGCGGTATGCTGGAAGTAAGAAAGGCTGTGGAATATCTCCGGCCGACAATGTTAAGTCTGGCTTCACCCTTTTGTTTTGAGGATATGCCCCGGATTATTGAACGTTTGACAAAAGCTTTAAATAGTAAAGAGAAGGTACTTGTTTATGGAGATTTTGACGTTGACGGAGTAACCGGTACAGCCTTGCTTTATAAGACACTTATTGATTTGGGATTCAGGGCTGTAACTTACATACCGCATAGGCAGGAAGAAGGATATGGCTTACATCAGAAAACAATTGAAAAAGCTTTTCGGGCGGAAATAAAGGTGCTGGTTACTGTTGATTGCGGGATAACTGCCGTTGAAGAGATTAAGTTTGCCAATGAATTAGGCATAGATGTAATCGTAACTGATCATCATGAACCCCCACAATTGCTGCCGCCGGCTTATGCCATTATTAATCCGAAATTACCGGATTGCGCTTATCCTTTTAAAGAACTGGCCGGCGTTGGAGTAGCATTTAAACTGGTACAGGCTCTCTTACATGAATTTCAAACTGCTGAGATTGGGTTGCAATCCCAAAAAGAACTTCTGGACCTTGTTGCTTTGGGAACAATAGCTGATGTAGTCCCTTTGACTGGGGAAAACCGAATTCTGGTCTTTCATGGTTTAAAGCAAATGGAGAGCACTGTAAATCCGGGAATAGAAGCCCTCTTGGTAGAATGTGGCCTTCAGAATAAAACCTTAAAAGCCGGTTCTGTCGCTTTTCTTCTGGCCCCACGCATAAATTCGGTTGGCCGGATGGACAGCGCGCGTCCCGGCCTGGAATTATTGTTGACTGCCAATCCTCAAAGAGCCAAAGAGTTAGCCCGGATGTTATCAGCAGAAAATTCCCTTCGGCAGCAGACAGAGAAGAAAATTTTGCTTGAGGCTACAGCTCAACTGGAACAAGGCCAAGTGCCAAGGGTAATTGTATTGGCCTCAGCTGATTGGCATCATGGTGTAATCGGCATTGTCGCTTCCCGTCTTGTGGAACGCTATCACCGTCCGGTTTTTATGATATCTTCAGAAGGGAAGTTGGCCAAAGGTTCAGCCAGGGGAATACCAGGTTATCATGTTCTGGAACAATTAGTTACCCAGGCAGGTCTCTTAGAGAGATTTGGCGGTCACCGTCAGGCAGCGGGTTTTACTCTGGCAACCGGGGATATACCCAAATTAAAAGAGGGCCTGATCGCTGAGGCCGATAAGCTGCCGGAAGAAGTATTTCAAAAAATGCTGACTATTGACCGGTTTGTGGATTTCACCATGTTGACTGAGTCCCTCCAACGAGAATTGGAACAATTGGCCCCCTTTGGCTATGGCAATTCCGGACCTGTTTTAGCTGTGAAGCAGCTTCCTGTTTATAAGTTAAGTCAAGTTGGGAAAAACGGCGCCCATTTGAAACTCCAGGTAGGACCTGAAGGCATTTTAGAAGGAATAGCCTTTAGTCAGGGTGAACGTTTAAATGAATTTTCAGCCGGCTCCCAGCTTGATCTGGCATTTAGTCTGGATATTAATACATTTCAGGGACGTCAGCAGCTGCAATTAATCATCAGGGATGTTCAGAATCAGGCTAAGCTGCGGGACAAGATAAATCTAAAGAAAATTTTAGCTTACAGCCAGGGTAATGATCAGGGACCTGTGCTCCCTGAAGGGGTGGATTGGCGAAATTATCAGCGCAATTGCTGGCTGGAAAAGGTCCTGGCACCAGAAGAAGATAAATATTTTTCTCTTGCCGGTAAAACAGTTATTTGGGATTCAGCAATGCTAAAATTATCCAGTTTTCAGGAATTTTATCAAAGCTATGAGAAAAATCGGGCAAACAGTTTGCCGGAGGATAGTTGCGTAAAACCGCAAATATTAGGTATAATTGCTGGAATCCCTTTTACAAGAGAAGACTTAAGGCTTGGGCTTGAATCTCTTATGAGTCATGGGGTTCAAAAAATAGCCTTTGCTGAGTTTGAGCCAAGGTCTGAACTTGAGTTGCAGAAGTTGTCTGCTTATCTGTCCCGCCAGGAGTTAGTCCAAAAATACCGCCATTTTCTGGAATTGGCAAAACATGAAAATCCTTTTCGCTGGATACCCCTGGAAAATGAGCAAAATACCCTGGAATCTTTAAAAATCTTTGAAGAATTGGGACTTGTCCTTTATTTGGGCAGTTCAGATTCGTTTGTTATAGAGTTGTTGCCATCAGATCAGAAAATAGATTTAGAGTCTTCTCTGCGCTATGCCAGCGCCAAAAGGCATTGGGAAATAGTAACACAATTTCAAAACTATCTATTAAGTATTTCCTGGGAAGAGACAATGCTTTTGCTTGAAAGTATGCTCAAGGAAGCTAATTGCTGAATCCTTAGGGGTTTTAAACAAAAAAAATTTCTTTAGTCTGAGAGGGGTACTGGGAATGACTCCAGAGGTCCTGAAAGAACAACTTAAGAAAGTACTTCCGCCTGATCAGCTGGAAAAGATTGATTTGGCTTATCAGTTTGCCGCCGAGGCCCACAATGGGCAGCACCGGAACTCTGGAGAAGATTTTATTCAGCATCCTCTGGAAGTTGCCTTGATTCTGGCTGAATTAGAGTTGGATCAGCCAACGATTATTGCGGCTTTACTTCATGATGTTATTGAAGATACGGGATACGATTTTGCCGATATCGAAAAAAAGTTTGGTAATGAGGTAGCCCTACTGGTGGATGGGGTAAGCAAACTCAGCAGGATTGAATATAAAAGTAAAGAAGAACTTCAGGTCGAGAACTTGCGCAAGATGTTTTTGGCAATGGCTAAAGATATCCGGGTAATTCTCATAAAATTAGCCGACAGGCTGCATAATATGAGGACCTTAAAATATCATTCTTTGGAAAAACAAAAAGAAATTGCCCAGGAAACCCTGGAGATTTTTGCGCCATTGGCTAATCGCCTGGGGATTTTCAGGATTAAATGGGAATTGGAAGATCTGGCATTCCGTTATCTTAAACCTGAAGAGTATTATGATCTGGTAGAAGGCATAGCCCTTAAACGACGTGAACGTGAGGACCAGATTAATACTGTAATTACAGAATTAAATCAACGCCTGGATGAAATCGGGATCAAAGCTGATATAGCCGGCCGCCCCAAACATTTCTACAGCATTTACCAGAAAATGATAAAACAAAATAAAGAGTTAAGTGAGATTTATGATTTGACAGCGGTAAGGGTTATTGTAGATTCAGTGAACGACTGTTATGGGGCTTTAGGCATAGTTCATACCCTATGGAAACCTATTCCCGGCCGGTTCAAAGATTATATTGCGATGCCTAAACCTAATATGTATCAATCACTGCATTCAACTTTGATAGGGGCCCAGGGTGAACCATTTGAAATTCAGATCCGGACCTGGGAAATGCATCGTACTTCTGAATATGGTATTGCCGCCCACTGGAAATACAAAGAGGGATACAAAGAAAATGATGCTAATTTTGATAAAAAACTTGCCTGGCTGCGTCAACTGTCAGAGTGGCAATATGAATCCCGTGATGCCGGTGAATATATGGAGTCACTTAAAATAGATCTGTTTGCGGATACGGTTTTTGTGTTTACTCCCAAAGGTGATGTAGTAGAATTACCTAAAGGCTCCTGTCCTGTTGATTTTGCCTATCGTGTGCATACAGATGTCGGGCACCGTTGTATCGGGGCCAAGATAAATAACAGGATTGTGCCGTTAGATACAAAACTTAATAATGGAGATATCCTGGAAATCCTGACCGCTAAACAGGGAAATGGACCAAGCCGGGATTGGCTGTCTTTTGTTAAAACTTCACTGGCCAAGAACCGTATCCGGGCCTGGTTCAAAAGGGAACAAAGAGAAGATAATATTGTCAGAGGACGGGAAAATTTAGAACGGGAAGTGCGTAAGCTTGGCCTGGACCTTGCTGTCGTGCTTAAAAACGAAAATGTTTTGGATTTGGCAAAAGCGAATAATCTTGCCAGCATAGAGGATCTTTACTCCTTGATTGGGGATGGGGCAATCACTCCCAACAGAGTCCTTGCCCGTTTGCGGGATGAAATAGAAAAAGAGGCCAGGGAAAAACAACAATTGGCCGCGCTCCAACAAGGTGAAACAAAAAGCAGCAGCCTTTACGGCAAGGCTTCCCAGGGCGTAAGGGTTAAAGGTGTAGATAATGTCCTGGTGCGTTTTTCCCGCTGTTGCAATCCTTTACCCGGTGATGAAATAATCGGCTATATAACTCGGGGACGCGGTGTGTCCATTCACCGTTTGGATTGTGAGAATGCCCATAAGCCTTCTCCGGAAGAGCAAAACCGCTTTGTTGAAGTTATGTGGGATGATAAGAGTGAATCAATTTACGCTGTTGATATAAAAATATTCGGCGAAGACAGGCCCCGGCTGGTAACTGATATAATGAATATTATTGCCGATACCCGGACCCACATTTTGGGTATTAATGCCCGGGTTGGCAAAGACAAGCTGGCAGATATTCTTATCAGCGTTGAAATACGGGATTTGAATCATCTTAACTATATTTTGCAAAAAATACACAGGGTTAAAGATGTGGCATATGTAGAACGGGTTTATTCCGGAGGTAAATAAATGCGCAGTATAGTACAACGGGTAAAAAGGGCAAATGTCAAAGTACAGGGTGCTGAAGCGGGAAGCATTTCTTCCGGCTTGCTGGTGTTCCTGGGGGTTGGGAAAGATGATACCCTGGCTGATCTTAATTGGATGGTTAAAAAACTTATAGATTTAAGAATATTTGAAGATACTGACGGCAAGATGAATTATTCGGTAAAGGATATTTCCGGTGAAATATTGCTGGTATCCCAGTTTACCCTTTATGGTGATTGCCGCAAAGGGAACCGTCCCAGCTTCAGTGAAGCAGCTTTACCGGATAAAGCGGAACACATGTATAAACAGACGATAGAAGCTATCAGGCAAAGGGGAATCAGGCTGGAAACAGGTATTTTCGGGGCGGAGATGGAGGTTGCGTTAGTCAATGACGGACCGGTTACTTTTTTTCTTGACAGTAAGAAAGGGTAGGGGTAAATCAATATCGCCAGTTCATATACACTGCATTTACTGTTCGTTAGGGTAAACCAAGATTGCCCGTTCGCATGCGCTACATTTGCTGTTCCTTTGTCTCTAAGGCTACACGACAAAATCTCTGGGTATTTCTGCATGTAAACCAATGTCGTGCTTAACGCCTTAGAGCCTGCGCTTACGACGCAAATTCCGCTAAATGCTTCACTGTGCAATATTGATTTACAGGCTGGGGACGGAGAACGGTAACGGGGAGTCTGAATGCGATTATACTGATGGGATTTGGCTGAACCGATAAATAAGGATATAATAAATATTTATGGAGGTATAAAAAAATGATTGAAGGACGTATTGTCGGGGAACTGGAGTCTAATTGTTACTTGTTTATCTGCGATGAGACTAAAAAGGCCGCAATTATTGATCCGGGGGGAGATGGAGTAATGATCTACCACTGGGTTTTGGAAAAAGGTGTTAAGGTTGAATATATCCTGCTTACTCATGGGCATATAGACCATATCGCCGCTGTGGATGAATTAAAGCAATTATTGGGGGCTAAAGTGGCTATTCATACTGCCGATGCTGAAATGCTCACGAATCCCCAATATAATCAGTCTATATATATCGGATTTCCGTTAGCTTTTGAACCGGCGGATATTTTACTGAAGGACGGTGATGTAATAACTGTCGGCAAGGAGACTCTGACAGTTATTGCTACTCCCGGTCATTCTTTGGGAGGAGTCTGTTATTTGACCAGAGAGGGTTTGTTCAGCGGTGATACTTTGTTTTCAGGTTCAATTGGCAGGACTGATTTACGCGGCGGATCACTGAAACAACTTTTAAATTCAGTCAGGACGAGATTATTTGTTTTACCGGCGGAAACCAGGGTCTTGCCCGGACATATGGGGGAAACTACCATTACGCGGGAATTGGCTTTTAATCCCTTTTTCTATTAATAAAAGGGGGTAAGGATATGGGAATTCAAAGGGCCAAAGGAACCCAGGATATACTGCCGGGTAGTATCGAAAAATGGCAATATTTTGAGGAAATAATCCGTTCAGTTTGCCGGGAATATGGATATGAGGAAATCCGGACTCCTATTTTTGAGGCTACTGAACTATTTCAAAGAGGCGTTGGCGATACGACTGATATTGTCAATAAAGAGATGTATACTTTTTTAGATAAAGGTGAGCGGTCGTTAACTTTGCGTCCGGAAGGTACAGCTTCAGTATGCCGGGCTTATGTTGAGGATAAACTCTATGCAGGCACTCTTCCCCTTAAACTTTATTATCTGGGACCCATGTTTCGTTATGAACGTCCGCAAACAGGACGTTTTCGCCAATTTCATCAGTTTGGGGTTGAGGTTTTAGGAGCGGACAAACCCATAGTGGATGCTGAGGTGATCAGTCTTGTTTGGGACCTTTATCAGCGCTTAGGTTTAAACCGGTTAGAGGTTCATGTCAATTCCGTAGGATGCCCGGAATGTCGTACCCAACACAGTCAGGCGCTAAAAGAGTTTTTGCTGCAGTGCCGGGAAAATTTATGCCGGGATTGCCGGGATAGATTTGAACGGAATCCCCTGCGGATTTTGGACTGCAAGAATCCTGTTTGCCGGGAGTTAACAGATGGCGCTCCCACAACCCTGGACATGCTTTGTCCTGCCTGCAATACACACTTTAATACGTTACAGGACTTGTTAAAAGCAGCAGGAGTTATTTATAAAGTAAATCCCCGTCTGGTCAGGGGTCTGGATTATTATTGCAAAACAGCTTTTGAAGTAATTATTGAGGAAATAGGGGCCCAAAGTGCTATTTGCGGCGGCGGGCGCTATGATGGCTTAGTTCAGGAGATTGGCGGGCCCCCAACCCCCGGAATTGGTTTTGCAATGGGTATGGAACGGGTCCTGGCGGCACTTGAATCACAGAAAATACTACCTGATTCAGGCAATTCCAGGTTTGCCTTGTTAATAGCTTTGGGGGAAGAAGCTCAGAGAGAGGGTTTTGCGCTTGTCAGCAAATTGCGGCAGGACAAAATTCCTGTCGGTATCGATTTGTTAGGGAAAAGTCTGAAGGCCCAATTGAAAGCTGCGGACCGGCTGGGTGTAAACTACGCCCTGATTCTGGGTGAAGAGGAATTAAACAAACAGACCTTGATCGTACGGGATTTGAAGCTGGGTGAACAGTATGAAATTCCATTGGCTCAGGCTTATGCCGGTCTTAGCCGGAAATATAGAGAGGGTGTTACATGATGACAGTATTTGCTGAGAGAGTTGAAGCCGGGAAAATTGGGATTGAACAAGCAGAAAGTAGAGTCCGGCTGCTTGGCTGGGTCCAACGGCGCCGGGACCATGGCGGTTTGATTTTTGTTGATCTGCGCGACCGCTCCGGTTTGATCCAGGTTGTGTTTAATCCGGAAATGCCTGATGATGGTTTTAGCCTGGCCGAACGTTTACGTTCAGAGTTTGTGGTCTCAATTTACGGTTGTGTCAAAGCCAGGCCTGAAGGAACAGTGAATAAAAATTTATTAACTGGAGAAATTGAAATTGTAGCTGAAACCCTGGATATCCTGAATGCTGCGCTGACTCCTCCTTTTTACATTCTGGATAATGTTGATGTCGATGAGACAGTCAGGCTTAAACATCGCTATTTGGACCTGCGGCGCCCTGAGATGCAAAGAGTATTTAAGATAAGGCATCAAGTGACCCAGATAATGCGCAATTATCTGGACAGCAAAGGATTTTGGGAAGTTGAAACCCCAATCCTGCAAAAGTCATCTCCCGAAGGGGCCCGTGATTTTCTGGTGCCGAGCAGGATTCATCCCGGAGAATTCTATGCTTTGCCCCAGTCGCCGCAAATTTTCAAACAAATTCTAATGGTCTCGGGAATAGAAAAATATTTTCAGATTGCCCGTTGTTTTCGGGATGAGGACTTACGGGCCGACCGTCAGCCGGAATTTACTCAGTTGGATATAGAAATGTCCTTTGTTGAGATTGAAGATATTTTACCGGTCATGGAAGAGATGATTAAAAAAATCTTTACAGAAACAGCAGGTCTGACCCTGGACAAGGCTTTTCCGCGTTTGACTTATGTTGAAGCTCTGGACCGGTTTGGTTCGGACAAACCGGATACCAGGTTTGGCATGGAATTGGTTGATGTTGCTGATTTGGTTAAGGATTCAGGGTTTAAAGTATTTACTGATGTCTTGGCCAAGGGGGGCAGAGTCAAAGGGATTTGCGCCAAAGGCTGTGCCGCTATGCCGCGGCGGGAACTGGATGACTTGTCTAAATATGTAAATACATATGGGGCTAAGGGTCTGGCCTATATTGTACTCGCCCCTGAAGGAATCAAGTCCCCCCTAGCTAAATTTTTCAGTGAAGAACAACTGGACCGGTTAATTAAGCACTTGGACGGGCAAACAGGGGATATTCTCTTTTTTGTTGCCGATCAGCCTAATGTCGTGGCTGATGCCCTGGGACATCTGCGTTTGGAGCTGGCTGAACGCCTTGGCCTTATCCCGGAGGGGCAATTTAATTTTCTTTGGGTCACTGAATTTCCGCTTTTAGAATATGATGAGACAGAAAAACGTTATGTGGCAATGCACCATATGTTTACATCACCAATGAATGAAGATGTCCCATTGCTGAAGACAGAACCCCTTAAGGCGCGGGCCAAAGCCTATGATTTAGTGTTAAACGGGGTGGAACTTGGCGGAGGAAGTATCCGGATTCATCGTCGTGAGGTCCAGGAGCAAATGTTTAGTTTAATAGGCCTTTCCAGAGAAGAGGCAATTGATAAATTCGGTTATCTTTTGGAAGCTTTCGAATATGGAACACCGCCTCATGGCGGGATAGCCTTTGGCCTGGACAGAATGATTATGTTATTGACAAACCGGGAAAATATCAGGGATGTCATTGCTTTTCCCAAAACCCAAAGTGCTTCTTGTTTACTTTCACAGGCTCCGTCTACGGTTACCTATAAACAGCTTAAGGAGTTGCATATCAGAACCGATAACCCCGTTTGATTTAAAAAAATGTAATTGGAATTCAGCTTAAATATGATATAGTATAATTATCATTTGCCCCTCATAGGGGGTACGGGGGGAATTGGTTTGAATGAAACTCCTTATAATGAATCGAAGGAAGATATTATCCGGCGCCTTAAGAAAATAGAAGGTCAGGTAAAGGGATTGCAGCGCATGGTTGAGAATGACAAGTATTGTACAGACGTTTTAGTCCAGGTAGCCGCTGTGCGCTCGGCGATTCATAAGGTAGGGACGATTGTCTTTGAAAACTATTCGCGGGTATGTTTACGAGATGCAGTCGAAAATAGTAATGACAAAGCAATCACGGAGCTTATTGGGATACTTGCTAAATTTGTCAAATAGATTTAAGAATTTGGAGGTGTTCTTATGTCAGGCGCTAATGTAAAGACTTTTTCCGCAGCGAATTGGGAGCAGGATGTTATTGGGTCAGAGACCCCGGTATTAGTGGATTTTTGGGCTCCCTGGTGTGGTCCCTGCCGGATGGTGGCTCCGGTTGTTGAGCAATTAGCTGACGAGTATGCCGGCAGGATTGCAATTGGCAAGCTTAATGTTGATGAAAATGGTTCGCTTGCCAGTCAATTTGGCATTATGAGCATCCCTACGCTGGGAATTTTTAAAGACGGCAAAATGGTGGATAAGGTTATTGGCTTTAGTTCCAAAGCTAATTTGACTGAAATGCTTAATAAATATGCCTGATTTTCAAGCAATAAAAGCTAAAGCAGGACCGGGTTTAAATAACCTGACCTGCTTTCTTCATTATACAGTTGTTATTTGTAGCATGTTATTTATCTGAACTTTGCTGATCAGGGTTGTGTTTTTGGTATATTCTTTGTTCAATACCCGAATTCCGGGGGTTATAGAATTTGGCGCCCTCAAGTTCTTTTGGCAGATATTTCAGTTTGCTCTGGGGATTTTCCAGGGGATTTACATAGAGGCCTGTACTGTTTTTCAGTTGTTTGGGAACATCAAAGGTTTCTGTATTCTTTACTAAATCCAAAGCACAATTAATGGCTTTATAGGCTGAATTGGACTTGGGGCTCTCACAAATATAAATCACTGCTTCAGCTAAAGGGATCCGGGCTTCGGGCATCCCAATAAATTCTACTGCTTCTTTGGCCGATAAAGCTATCTGTAAAGCAGCGGGGTTAGCCAAACCAACATCTTCTGCCGACTGAATCACTATTCTCCTTGCTATAAACAGCGGATCAACGCCGGAATGCAGCATTCTTGCCAGCCAGTAGAGGGCCCCATCGGTATGTCCGGCCCTCATGGATTTGATAAAGGCGGAAATAAGGTCATAATAATCTGTAACAGTTATTCCTTTAAATCGCTGCTGGCAAGCCTGCTGAATTATTTCAAGATTAATATTGGTTCCGGGGTCGGAACTGTAGACAGCTATTTCCAAAGAATTCAGAGCACTTCTAATATCTCCGTTACAGATATCGGCCAGGTATTCCAAAGCATCATTATCAATTGAGAGGCCTTTTTCCCCGAAACCACGTTCACGGTCAAGCAGGGCATAATTCAGCAGGGTCATAATATCCGGTTTAACCAAGGGTTTAAGGATATAAATTTTACAACGGGAGGAAAGGGGAGGTATTATTTCATGGGCTACACTTTCTGTTGTGGCCCCGATGAGGATTATTGTTCCATCTTCAACAACGGGTAAAAGAGCCATTTGGATATTGGATTTCATGGCATGTATTTCATCAAGAAAGACAATTGTTCTTTTCCCGTAATATTTTAAATTATCTTTGGCCTGGGTAATTACCGTTCTTAACTCGTTAACCGTAACAGATACGGCATTGAGTCTTACGAATTCCGCCTTTGTCATTTTCCTTATGATCAGGGCAAAACTTGTTTTGCCGGAAGCCGGCGGTCCTTGTAAGATCATTGACGGGACTTTATCTTCTTCAATTAATTTACGCAATAGTTGTCCCCGCCCAATAATATGCTCCTGGCCTAATAATTCGTCAAGAGTCCTGGGCCGCATTCGTTCGGCAAAAGGTGTTTCTTTGGTTTTATTGCCGGCATAATCAAACAGGTCCATGCATTATTCCACCCTCGCAGTAATTTAACAATAAATGCTGGTTGTTGAATCGATCCTACTATCATTATAGCTAATTCCGGGCCTGCGCAAAAATATATTGGAGTAAAAGGAAATAGCTTGACAAATCCCGACTATTTTAATAAGATATACTCATGCTCCATGTTAAGGCAGCTCTAATCAGGAAAAGGGGTGAGGGTGTTTGAAACTCTCGACTAAAGGTCGTTACGGGGTCAGGGCGATGTTCGATTTAGCCCAACATACCGGTCAGGGTCCCATTTCCTTAAAAAGTATTTCCGGACGTCAGGGGATTTCGGAGCATTATCTTGAACAGCTTTTTTCCGGTTTGCGGAAGAATGGCTTGGTAAAAAGTGTGCGGGGGGCGCAAGGCGGATATGTGTTAGGCAGGGAACCGGAAAAAATATATGTGGGAGACATTATCAGGGTATTGGAGGGCCCCATAGCCCCTGTTGATTGTGTTGCCGAAGAGGACCCGGAGAATTGTGTGAAAGCTGACTTCTGCATAACGAGAACAATCTGGGAAAAGGTGCGGGATTCTATTGCAACTGTAGTTGATTCGATAACCCTGGCCGATATGGTTGAGGATGCCGCGAAAAAGAAATCTGCATCAAGTATGTATATGTACTATATTTGATTTAATTATACATTGAAATCAAGGTGGGGTGGGAATTAAAATGAGGAGAGTTTACCTGGACCATAGTGCTACTACTCCGGTTGATCAGGAAGTAGCTGAGTTAATAAGGATTTATTATACGGAAAAATACGGCAATCCCTCCAGTGTACATAGTTTTGGCCGGGAGGTTAAAAATGCCTTGGAGGAAGCAAGGCAGCAGGTTGCCGCCTTGATCGGCGCCAGGCCGGAAGAAATAACCTTTACCAGCGGCGGAACAGAAGCAGACAACCTGGCGATTCTCGGGACCGCCGAGGCCAGGCGCAGTAAGGGCAAACACTTGATAGTGTCCGCTATTGAACACCATGCTGTTTTGGAAACTGCCGAGTACCTGGAAAAAATGGGCTTTGAACTGACTTTGCTTCCGGTTAATGCCGAAGGAATTGTTGATACAGCTTCAGTTGCCAAAGCCTTGCGTCCTGATACAATTCTTGTCAGTGTTATGCACGCCAATAATGAAGTTGGAGCAATTCAACCAATTGAGGAAATAGGCAGGATAATCAGGGACCATGGAGCGGTATTTCACGTAGATGCAGTACAAACCGCAGGGAAAATTCCTGTGAATGTGGAAAAACTGGGCGTTGATCTGCTGACAATTTCCGCCCACAAGATTTATGGTCCCAAAGGAGTCGGGGCACTCTATATCCGGAAAGGAATACGCGTCAGTCCTTTAATGCACGGCGGCGGGCAGGAGAAAAAACGCCGTTCGGGAACTGAGAATACCCCGGGTATTATTGGTTTTGGCAAAGCCTGTGAGTTAGCCGGCCAACGGATGGCCGAAGAAGCCGGGAAGCTTGGAAAGCTAAGGGACAAGCTCATAAAAGGAATTGTCGAACGGATTGAGCATGTCAAGGTAAACGGTCCTCTTGGGGAGTTGCGTTTGCCTAATAATGTCAATGTCAGCATTATGTTTGTGGAAGGGGAATCCCTTTTACTGAGTTTGGATATGCTGGGAATCGCTGCTTCCAGCGGCTCGGCCTGTACATCCGGTTCCCTTGATCCTTCCCATGTCCTGCTGGCGATGGGTTTGTCCCATGAGGTTGCCCACGGCTCCCTCAGGTTTACCTTCGGGCGCCAGAACACAGAAGAAGATGTTGCTTATGTGCTTGAACACCTGCCCAAAATTGTTGAACGTTTGCGGTCCATGTCACCGCTTTATCATCAAGCATGCCGGAATAATTAGGGATTAGAAAAGGGGCGAAGAAGGATGTATTCAGAGAAGGTAATGGATCATTTTACCAACCCGCGCAATGTCGGGGAAATCGCGGATGCTAATGGCATTGGTGAAGTGGGTAACCCGCAATGCGGAGATATAATGCGGATATATTTAGATATTGAAGACGATATTATTAAAGATATTAAATTTAAGACTTTCGGCTGCGGAGCAGCGGTGGCTACCAGCAGTATGGTAACCGAAATGGTTAAAGGCAAGACAATTGCCGAAGCGCTGGAAATCTCCAACAAGGCAGTGGCGGAGGCTTTAGGCGGACTGCCGCCCCTTAAGATGCATTGTTCAAATTTAGCTGCAGATGCCCTGCATAAGGCAATAGAGGATTATTTGGCTAAAAAAAATGCTGCCGCTGAGGCAAAAGCAAGTCAGTAGGATCGCTGTTCCCTTTAAATAATCCGTGAATAATATATATGACATAAATGATTTGACAAAAATTAACGTAAGGAATAATTTGTGATGAACCTATCCGGTAAAGCTAAAGTAATAGTAGGAATGAGCGGTGGTGTGGACAGCTGCATGGCTGCCGCTCTTCTCAAAGAGCAGGGTTATGATGTTATCGGAGTAACCATGCAAATATGGCCTGAATCCAATACGGAAATCGCCGAAGGCGGCTGCTGTTCAATATCGGCAATAGATGATGCCCGCAGAGTGGCCTTTCAACTGGGTATTCCTCATTATGTTATGAATTTTCGTAATCTATTTGAAGAAAAAGTTGTTGATTATTTTACCGAAGCATATCTGGCCGGGCAAACGCCTAATCCTTGTTTGGCTTGCAACCGTTATTTAAAATTCGACGATTTGTTAGACAAGGCCAGGGGCCTTGATGCCCAATATATAGCGACAGGCCATTATGCCCGCATATCCCGGGATCCATTATCGGGAAGATTTTTAATGAGCAAAGGTTTGGATAATCAAAAAGATCAAACTTATGCCCTCTATATGCTGACCCAGGAACAACTTGCGCACACCCTTTTTCCCCTTGGCTGTTTCAGCAAGAAAAAAATCAGGGAAATGGCCAGAGAACGAGGGCTTCTGACAATAGCTGATAAGCCTGACAGTCAGGAAATATGTTTTGTTCCTGATAATGATTATGCTTCTTTTGTCCGCCGGAGAGTTGGCCGGCGTTATCAAAAGGGTAATTTCGTTGATTTACAAGGAAATATTTTGGGAGAACATCAAGGGATTATTCATTATACAATCGGGCAAAGAAAAGGACTTGGCATAACCTTCGGCAAACCAATGTTTGTAATTGGGATTAATCCGGAACGCCAGGAAGTAATCCTGGGGGAAGATAAGGATGTTTATACAGATGCCCTGTGGGCAAAAGACCTGAATTGGATTTCCATTCCCGGGTTAAAAGAACCTTTGAAGGTTGAGGCTAAAATTCGTTATAATGCCCGGCCAAGCCCCGCGGTGGTCTATCCGCTGAAGAATGGTTCAGAGCCGGCGGGAGAAAATCAACCTGCAGAAGTTAAAGTCTGTTTTGCCGATCCCCAACGGGCCGTGACTCCCGGGCAGGCTGTAGTTTTTTATCAGGAGGAACTGGTTGTCGGAGGAGGAACGATTATTTCCGGCCCTCGCGGTATGCTTAAATAATTCTTTTTTGGGTATAATAATCTAAAACATACGGAGCCAAGGAGAATTATTAATATGAGATGTACCAGGGATATTATAGGTTTACCAATCCTTGATCTTAATAACGGGAATCAGGTAGGCTGGGTTAAAGATGTGGTTTTTGACAAGGATAAGGATTTAGTCACCGGATTTATCCTGGAAGGCGGGCATTTTTTTAATTCTAATAAGGGGATACCCCGCCAGGCAATAATCTCAGTCGGTAAAAGTGCTTTGACAATTTCCGACATTTTATTTGAAGAAATTTCAGGCTTGAAATGGTCGCAAAAGATAGGGAACCAGGTGTATACTAAAGGTGGGGATGTAAAGGGGACTATTGAGGATGTTTTCCTTGATGATAAAGCAGAGAAAGTTGTTGGTTTTGAGATTTCGGATGGTTTGTTTGCAGATATAATGGAAGGTCGTGAAGCAATTTTCAAGCAGCATGTAATGGTTGATGAAAAAGATATCTTGATTGTGGATGACCAGGTGTTACCCTGGGACGGAAGCATTAAAGGAGGGTCGTTATCATGAAATGTCCGGTATGCGGGGGACGTTCAACCGGTAAAGTCGGAGTTGAACAATTCTTTTGTTGGGATTGTTGTGTTGAATTTAACAATCAGTCAGATAAAGTAATAGTCTATGATTTGGGTGAAGATGGTTCTCTGGTCGCCTGGGATGATCCTATTTTGGATATGGGCCAGGCAGCTGAAGGAGCAATTCTTTAACTGAAGATGAAAATAACGGTACTTTAAAAAGCGCGTTTTTCGCGCTTTTTAAAGTACCAGGGCAGAAAGTATAACATTTCATTTAAGAAACTAAACTATCCAGTGCTTTCCGCAACTGGCGCATTTATGATAGTTCCCATCGTGCCATTCTGTGCCGTGGCATTGTCCTCCGCAATGCGGACAAGTACTATGACATGCTGCCATAATATCTCCCCTCCTTTCCCAAATTAAGACTTCTCCATTGCTTTTCTATCTAAGAAATAAAAATCCTGTAAAGAAAGGAAAAATTAAT
>DATMXV010000203.1:0-10319 GCA_035561335.1 Desulfitobacteriaceae bacterium | reverse complement strand
CAGGGATACGAAGTATTCGTTATACTTGGGATAAGGGGGAAAAATATGCAACCCAAGAAAATGAATGCTTCCATTCTGTACATAACAGTATTGTTTATCCTGGTTTCAGTAGGTTTAGTATTCTTTTTGCGCTCCGGGTTTTTTTCGATCCGGGAAGTTAAAATTAACGGACTCATTAATATACCGGAAGGGGAAATACAAAAATTAGCCGGTCAGGTTTTGGGGCAGAATATTTTCCTGTTTGACCAAAGTGTCCTGAGCCGTAGAATAAAGTTCCATCCCCTTGTCCTTGATGTCAGTTTTCAAAGAAAGTTGCCCAGTACTTTGATCGCAAAAATAACAGAACGGACGCCTTCAGCACTTGTTCTTGTTCCCAAAGGTGTGATAGAGGTAGATTCTCAGGGCGTTTTTCTCAGGAGATTGGAAAGCTGGCCCAATAATGATTATCCGGTAATCAGTGGAGTTGATATCTCAGAATCGGCCGGACCTGGTCAAAATATTTCCGATCCTGCTTTAACCTCAGTCCTGTTCATGCTGAGTCAGGCCCCCGGCGGCCTTCTGCCGTTAATTGGTGAAGTGCATATAAATACTATCCAGCAGATCAGCCTTTTTCTGACAAGCGGTGTAGAAGTTCGTTTGGGTAAAGCAGAAGACTGGCAAGGAAAGCTGGCTGCGTTATTCGAACTTCTAAATGATGAAAGCTACCAATCATTCCAAAGCGGGGTACGCTATATTGATTATACTGCGGCCAAGCCGGTAATTGGCCGTTGATTAGGAGGAAACCGAAATGTGGTTGCCTGTTTTAGGACTTATTTTAGGTCTGGCTATCGGCTATTTTAGTCCGTTTTCCGTGCCAGTGGATTATGCCAAATATCTTTCTGTGGCAATTTTAGCTGCCCTGGATTCCGTCTTGGGGGGTATCAGGTCTTTTCAGGAAGAAAATTTTGACAGTAGCGTTTTTCTGACCGGATTTTTCAGCAATATGCTTTTGGCAAGCCTGTTGGCTTATGTGGGGGACCGCATTGGCGTTGACCTTTATTTAGCTGCAGTAGTAGCTTTTGGCGTACGCCTGTTCCAGAACATGGCAATAATCCGCAGGCATTTACTGAAAAAAAGAGACAATTAAAAATTGATTCTGCTGCAGAAACTCCATAACTGTAGGTTCGGCACTATTGCACGTTCGCAAACGCTACATTTGCTATTCACTTGACTCTAAAACGACGTCCACTCGGCATTAAGTTAAATCTCCAGTTTGCCTCGTGGCATTAGTCTCCACTGGAGACTAATGTGCCAAAACCCAAAAAGTATTACTGCAAGTGCGCCGCTTTTTTGCCGTCACGCCACTTTGCCGTCCGTGGCAGTGGCTAATCAAGACATTCTTGTCTTAGCCATGGCAAAAGCGGCATCAGTCCATCCGTGAACAAGTCCCATTGGCGTGCTTAACGTTTTATCGGCCGAATGTTTATGCCATCCTTGGCACATTCGGCACTTGACACATCCGGTGCCTTCGTCTACTTTGAATTAAGCAAATTCCGCTTAATGCTCTCTCTGCAATAGTTGCTTAATACTTTTTGCAGTGAAATCAAAATTGTTAATAAAAAGTTTATTAAGTCGGAAAAAAGTTATCAGAAATAAAAGGATAATTAAATTGTGATATAGAATCAATGTTGAATAAGGAAAAACAGGCGAGGGGGTCTAGATCAATAGATGCTAGAATTTGATATTGACATTAACCAGTTTGCAGAAATTAAAGTAATCGGGGTAGGCGGAGGCGGGAATAATGCAGTAAACCGGATGATTACTGCCGGCCTTCAGGGAGTAGAGTTTGTTTCAATCAATACTGATTCTCAGGCTTTGCAGCTTTCCCGGGCGTCGCAAAAAGTTCAAATAGGATCAAAACTGACCAAGGGCCTGGGCGCGGGGGCTAATCCTGAGATTGGCGCCAAAGCTGCGGAGGAAAGCCGTGAGGAACTCTTAAAGATTTTGAAAGGCGCAGATATGATTTTTGTTACCGCCGGTATGGGAGGCGGAACCGGAACCGGAGGCGCTCCTGTTGTCGCTGAGGTAGCCAAAGAGTTAGGCGCTTTAACAGTTGGCGTAGTGACACGTCCTTTTTCCTTTGAAGGCCGCAAGAGGGCATTGCAGGCCGAAAAAGGGATTGCCGAGCTTAAAAGCAAGGTAGATACCCTGATTACTATTCCTAATGACCGTTTGCTTCAGGTAGTGGACAAACATACCACGATCCATGAGGCTTTTCGCATTGCTGATGATGTCTTAAGACAAGGTGTCCAGGGGATTTCCGATTTAATTGCTGTTCCCGGTTTAATAAACCTCGATTTCGCCGATGTCAAGACAATTATGATGAATACGGGTTCAGCCCTGATGGGTATCGGGCAGGCAACAGGTGAGAACAGGGCGTCGGATGCTGCCCGGAAAGCAATTTCCAGTCCATTATTGGAAACTTCAATTGAAGGAGCCAAAGGAGTACTTTTGAATATTACCGGCGGCCAGAATTTAACCCTGTTTGAGGTTAATGAGGCTTCGGAAATCATTGCGGCCGCCGCAGACCCTGAAGCAAATATTATTTTTGGGGCAGTGATTGATGAGAATTTGAAAGATGAGGTTAGGGTAACCGTCATTGCTACAGGTTTTGATCAAGATTCATTTGCCTCCGGCTCAAATAAACAGGAGAATAAAATCAGTCTTGATATGAATAATGATACGGAATTAGATATCCCGGAATTTTTACGCCGCCGCATCTAGTAACTATCAGCAAACAACTGTAAATGGAAATTCAGCTAAAACGCTAACACTTGCGGTGAGCGTTTTTTCTTTTATTTGCTGTCAAATCTACAGTACTCGTACTCGTTTGCCTAAAGATGCTATTTATTGTCATCACAGAACGACAGGTTTTGTTCCAGGTTTTCAGTATAATTTGAAGAGAAGGTAAATCAGAAAGGATTTAATTAGATGGGCGGTGGAACCTATCTTGATTTAGATTTATTGATCAATGGTGTAATGGATGCCTTCATCTTGCTCATAACCGGACGGGTACTTAAGATTCCTATAAAAGCTAAATATGTGTTTTGTGGAATCCTGGTAGGAGAGATTCCGGTATTGTTAGTCCTGGGTCCATCAACTGTCTGGCTGATGTTAAGCAAGGTCCTGATTCCCTTCTTAATGGTATGGATCTCTTTCCCCACAAAAAACCTGCTGAGGCTGGGGAAAACTGTGGTTGTTTTTTGGCTTTTATCTGCAGGTTTGGGGGGACTTGTTTATGCCTTATGGGGCTGGATTAATTTTCAGGGGGTGTTGGAAAACGAAAATTTACAGTTGGCCCTGAAAAATAGCTGGTTGCTCCCGGCAGCGGCTTTTTTATGGTGGAAGGGTCAATTGGCCTGGAAGCATTGGAGTAACCAGCAGCTGATTTTGGATAAGGGGCTTTATAATCTGGAAATTGACTTTGGTGAAGGTGGTGGGATAGCGGAAGTTAAAGCCTTGCTGGATACCGGTAATCATTTACGGGACCCTTTGAATAATGCCCCCGTACTTCTTCTGGAAGAAGCGGCAGCGCTTGCTTTAATGCCGGAAAAAATATGCCGGTTTCTCCAGACTCCCTGGCGGCAAAGTCCTGATCCCTGGCCCCTGTTATGGAAAAACCATCCTGAACTGCTTAATAGTTTGGTGTTTATTCCCTACCAGGGGATCGGTCATCAAAGCTGGCTTTTGGGAGTACGTCCACACCGGATATGTCTTTATGAAAATTCCGGGAAAAGAGAGTTAGCAGCTACAATTGCTTTGGTTCAACAAGTTTTAAGCTCCGAGGGTAGCTATCAGGCTTTAATACACCCGGAGCACATCCAGAAGGGAGGATTTTAAACTAATGAAGTTATGGAAGGATGTTAAACTTAAGGTAAAGCTCTTTTGGCTGCTATTGAGACAGAGGTTTTTCAGACTTACAGGAAAAGGAATATATTATGTTGGGGGTAGTGAAGCGCTACCCCCTCCCTTAAACCCTGAGGAAGAGGGAGTTCTCCTGGAACGTTTGGAAACGGGAGATACTTTGGTCAGGGATATCCTGATTGAAAGGAATTTGCGCCTGGTTGTTTATATTGCCCGCAAATTTGAAAATACCGGGGTAGGAATTGAAGATCTGGTTTCAATCGGCACAATCGGACTTATAAAAGCGGTTAATACTTTTGATCCGCAAAAGAAAATTAAGTTAGCAACCTATGCTTCCCGCTGTATCGAAAACGAAATTCTGATGTATTTGCGGCGGAATAATAAAACCCGTTCCGAGGTTTCATTTGATGAGCCTTTAAATATCGATTGGGATGGCAATGAATTGCTGCTGTCAGATGTTATGGGAACGGATATAGATGTTATTTCCCGGCCGATTGAGGAAGAAGTTGACAAGCAGCTTCTGCAATTAGCCATGAACAGGCTGACAAATCGCGAAAAACTGATTATGGAATTGAGGTTTGGCATAGATAATGGGGAAGAGAAAACCCAAAAGGAAGTAGCTGACCGCCTGGGTATTTCACAATCTTATATTTCACGTTTGGAAAAACGGATTATCCGCAGACTGCGTAAAGAATTTAGTCGATTAGAATAACAAAGCTAATCCTCGGGTATACTCTCGAAAGACAATTTTTTGGAGGTGCTCGATTTGGCCTTTAACAAAGTTGAAATTTGTGGAGTGAACACTTCGAAGTTGCCTGTTCTAAAAAGTGCGGAAATGAAAAAGCTGTTTTTAGCTTACCAGGCGGGAGACCGTAGTTGCCGGGAAAAACTCATTCATGGTAATCTTCGTTTGGTATTAAGTGTTATTCAGAGATTTACTAATCGGGGGGAATATGTTGACGATCTTTTTCAAGTCGGCAGTATAGGTTTAATGAAAGCAATCGATAACTTTGATCTTAGCCAGGAAGTTAAGTTTTCCACTTATGCTGTCCCTATGATCATTGGAGAAATCCGCCGCTATTTAAGGGATAATAACCCGATCAGGGTAAGCCGTTCTTTACGGGATACTGCTTATAAAGCCCTACAGGTAAGGGACCAGCTTGTAAGTGAGTGTTCACGGGAACCAACTGTTTCCGAAATTGCCGATAAACTTGCCCTGCCCCGGGAAGAGGTAATATTTGCCCTGGATGCCATCCAGGAACCGATTTCTCTTTTTGAACCGATTTATCATGATGGAGGAGATCCGATTTTTGTGATGGACCAAATTGGTGATGACCGGCATAATGATAATGGCTGGCTGGAAGGCTTAGCAGTAAGACAGGCTTTAGGGAGACTGGGAGAAAGGGAAAAACTGATTTTATCGCTGCGTTTTTTTAATGGAAAAACCCAAATGGAGGTTGCTGACGAAATCGGGATCTCCCAAGCACAGGTTTCACGCCTGGAGAAGGCCGCCTTAAACCATATGCGCAAGTTTGTTTAAGCTGAGGCTTAAACAAAAGTCAGAAGTCAGAGATCGGAGGTCAGATTGGAGTTTTAAGGAAAGGTATTACGTTAAAAGATCTAAATTAATGCATTGTGAATTATGCATTATGCATTATGCATTGAATATATTATCCCTTCATATGCTTATTGTTAAGGGGAGGGGATTAGGTTGCGGATTTCGGAATTACGCCTGCTCGATATCGTCAATGTTAAAGATGGCCGGCGGCTTGGCCCCATCAAAGACCTTGATCTTGATTTGGAGCGCGGCGTTGTTAAAGGAATAGTGGTTTCCGGTCCTGCCCGGAATTGGAGTTTTTTTGGAGGCGGGAAGTCTGAAGATATTATAATTCCCTGGGAAAGAGTTAAGAAAATCGGGGTTGATGTTATCCTGGTAGATGCCAGCAATTTAGTTGGTTTTGAATCGGACAATGAGGAAAGACATTAAGAGGGTTTTGAGTAAAAATATAGTCTTGTTTAGACTATTATGATACAAATGTCTGGAAAATATCTGACTTATTGTGCTTCACAGAGAAGAGACAAGCTGTTAACTGCCGGGTTTGTCTCTTTTGTGCATGCCTTGTTAAACTAAATGTCCCAAAATCGGTATCAATAACAGTTTTTAAGTTGTCCTTAATGGAAAACATGGTATAGTTAAGTAAAAACCATGAATACAGGCGGCAGAAGATATCCGGGGACATTCTGACTGCTGACTACTGAATTCGTTAAACAAATTAACCTGAGGAGCAATAAATATGGGTTGGGAATGGCGGCAAGGATCATTTCTTGAGTATCTCACTATCCCTGAATGGGAAGCGCACAGAATTCAAATTGGTTTTTCATCCCGTAAAGACGGCGTAAGTGCTATCCCCTATAAGTCCCTTAACCTGGGCCTGCATGTCAAAGATAACCCGGAAAATGTTTTGGAAAACCGGGACCGCTGGCTTTCGGAGCTGGGCGCGTCCGCTTGTGATTTTGCGCTGGGGGAACAGGTCCATGGCGCCGGAATAGCCTGGGTAGGTCAAGAGTCCGGTGGCTGCGGGGTCGGTTGCCTGGAAACTGTTATCCCGAATGTTGATGGCTTACTGACTCAAAGCCCGATCGGGCTTATGGCAATGTTTGCCGACTGTGTCCCAATTTATTTCTACCATCCGGTTATTCGCGCTGTAGGAATCGCGCATGCCGGCTGGAAAGGAACACTTGGCAAAATATGTATTGGGGTTTTGCAGCAATTTATCCGGGCAGGCGGCAAAATTGAAGATTGCCTGGTGGCCTTGGGACCGTCTATTGGTGCGTGTTGCTATAAAATCGGTCAAGGGGTTGCCGAAAAGTTCCAATCTGATTTTGCGCAGACCGGTGTTTTGAACCCGTTGGGAGCAGAGCATTTCTCCCTGAATTTAAGGGAAGCCAACCGCAGTTTGTTATTAAATTCCGGGATTAAGCCTGATCAGATATGGATGGCTTCAAACTGTACAGCTTGTGATAATGAAAACTTTTTCTCTCATCGCCGGGATGGGGTTTTAACCGGGCGCATGGGCGGCTGGATAAGGTTATTATGATAAGGTTTATAAAGAAATTATTTTTGCAGGGATGGATTATAGCAGTGAGGTGAAAATTTGAAAGGCGGAAAGCTGCGCATAAAGAATTTAATATCGGTTTTGGTAATATTAACCGTATTATTCGGAGGTGTTCTTTGGTTCTATCGTACTGTATTGATAAGCAAGATGCTTTCTTTCGCTTATGCCCAACAGGGAGAAATCAAGCACGGGGTTAAGGTTAAGGCAACTTTTGCAAATCGGGAGTATGTGATTTATTCCAATGTGGCAGGCAAGGTTCAGTTTTTGGGGGCTGACGGGGAACGGTTCCGGCGGGGTGATGTGGTTGCCAATGTTCAGCCCGAAGGTACGGCGCCCGGGACTATAAACGGAAATCAAGGCGCCGCAGCCCTGGTTGCCCCGGAGGGTGGATTACTTTTCCATAAAGTTGACGGGTATGAAACGTTTCTGACGCAGGAGAATTTAAGAGGCTCGAATTTAACTGACTTACTTGCTGAAAAAGGAACTGTCCAGGAAACAGACCTTATTCAGCCTGGAGGGGCGGCAGGTAAAATAGTTAATAATCTTGTCCCAACCGAAGCTTTTATTGAAATGCCTGCGCTTGACAATATTGTAATTGATAAAAATATTAGTTTTACAATCGCCGGTCAGGTTAAAACTGCAAAAATTATTCTTAAGTCAGAAAACCCGTTAGGGATTGTTGTGCAGTTCAATCAATTTATTGATGAATCAGTGGAGAATCGCCGGCAGGAATTTGTCTGGAATTCTCAGCCGTCAGTAAAGGGTATTATAATTCCCAAGAGTTCATTATGGCCTAAAGGGGAAGAAATGGGAGTATATGTATTATTTAATGGTGTCATACGCTATCAAAAGGTGGTTGTTTTAGATCAGGATGAGACGCAGGTTTGTGTTGAAGGTTTGACCGGTGGTTTGCCGGTAGTTATTAATCCCAAAAATGGAATAGAAGGAATGCCTGCCAGTGCAAAAAAACCTTAGCTTTCATGGGGAAAAGAAGGAAATAGCACCCGGTTTGTAGAATGATTCCTTGAACAGGGGAGAGAATCCATGGAAATTGCCCGTAAACTTACTGAAATAAACCAAAAGATATATCAGGCGGCCGGCAGAGCGGGACGGAATCCCAAGGAGGTAAAATTATTAGCTGTTTCCAAAACAATTCCGGCGCCGGTACTTCAGGAAGCCTATCAGGCCGGACAGAGGGATTTTGCTGAAAACAGGGTACAGGAATGGTTAAACAAAGCTCCGGCATTACCGGAGGACTGTCATTGGCATATTATTGGCAGGCTGCAAACAAATAAAGTAAAATATCTGGATCAGAGGGTTAGCTTAATTCATTCTCTGGACCGTTTGGCTCTTTTACAGCAATTGGAGGAACAAGGTTCCAGGCGGGGCTGGATTTGGCCTGTGCTTGTTCAGGTAAACGTTGCCAGGGATACGGCAAAAACCGGGTTATTGCGTGAGGAAGTGGCTGATTTTTTAATTGAAACTATCAACTGTCCTCATGTTCAGGTATATGGTCTGATGACTATCGGTTCATTTGAGGCGGATAGTCAGGAAACAAGAGGTTTTTTTCAGGACCTGCGCAAGCTTCGGGATGATCTGGCCAAGGATCTTCCCAAGGGGATAATTTTAAATGAATTATCAATGGGTATGAGTCAGGACTTTGAAATTGCCGTTGAAGAAGGCGCTACAATGGTACGTGTCGGAAGAGAAATTTTCGGGGAACGCTAAATTTATTTTATATAGATTATAGATGTATAGAAGTGGGTAAACCAAAATTAAATTTAGGAGGGAAAGAAGTATGCCGAAATTCATGGATAAGGTTATTGAAATTATGGGGTTTGGTGATGAAGAACCGGAAGTAGAACTTGAAAGAGAAGAGGATAAGGAGATTGCCCGGGAGGATGTTCGTGTAAGCAGGAGAAACGCTCAGGTCCTGAGCCTTCATTCCCAAAAACAAATGCGGGTGGTTGTCTTTGAACCTAAATCTTTTGAAGATTCACAGAATATTGCCGATCAGCTTAAGAACAGGCGCCCGGTTATTGTTAACTTGGAGAATGCTGATAAAATATTAGCCAAACGCGTGGTGGACTTTATCAGTGGAACAACCTATGCCCTTAATGGCAACATGCAAAAAGTCGGAAATAGTATTTTCCTGTTTGTGCCGAATAATGTTGAGATTTCCGGAGAAATCCGCGATGATTTATGTGAAAGAGGTATTTTCTGGCCAACATCTAAATAAGGAGGGATTTTAATTTTTTATTTTATAGGCAGACTTGTTAATATTCTATTAGAGCTTCTCACATATGCAATTGTAATTCGGGCGGTATTGTCATTTTTTCCACATTCCCTGAACAACCCTTTAATTCGTTTCCTTTATAATATTACAGAACCCGTATTAAAGCCTTTTCGGCGTTTTCAAATCGGCGGAGCCGGGATGAGTATTGATTTCTCTCCTCTGCTGGCTTTGCTGGCCCTGCAAATCGTCAGGTATCTTTTTAATATGATTTTTTTTCTGCCTGGACGCGTATTTTAGGCTGAAATCTTCCTGCGGGCGTGGTCTGTTACGCTATGAGTTTATACCGGAACAAGGTGGAGTATTGCGGGTGGCTGCGGCTTCGCCATGTCTTGATCCAGTGCTTGCCGAAGGTTTGCGGAAACAAAACGACACGCAAAAGGCATATTGCCTTGGAAAGCACTGTATTCAGGGCAAAGCGGCAGAGAAAGGACTGGTTACATATGCAAATGACCCCGATCGATATCCGTAATAAAGAATTCAGTAAAGGATTAAGGGGTTATCAATGTACAGAGGTTGAGAAATATTTGGAAAGTATCAGTAAGGAATTTGAGAACTACTATAAAGAAAACTTTGAATTAAAGGAAAAGACTGAAAAAATGGAGGCTGAGTTAGCCCAATACCATAAATTAGAGTCAACTTTGCATCAAACCATGATTATAGCCCAGCAAACTGCCGAAGAAGTCAAGCTGGCTGCTCAACGCGAGGCTGATCTGATCTTGCGCGAAGCTGAACAGGAGAAAATCCAGAAATTGACTGATGCGCAAAATATGGTTGCTGAAATCCAAACTGAAATCAATAATTTAATAAAAAAGAGAGAATTGATCAAAACCCAATTAAAATCTTTTCTTACAGCTCAACTTGATTTGGCGGATTCCCCGGACGTTTTCAATAATTTATCCTCTTAAAATAAGCCTGTCGTTCCATTTTAGGGGCGTTTTTTTATGAAATAATTTGAGTTGAGGGGGTGGCAAAAATATATATCGAAGTTATTCCCAGTGCTGCTT
>DATMXV010000202.1:0-3747 GCA_035561335.1 Desulfitobacteriaceae bacterium | reverse complement strand
ATATTATTATTTTTGATAAAGGCCTGCGTGCCGCTACTGATCTTATTCTTCGGCACTAGAATTATCGGGATATTTTTATAAGCAGCAATAGAGGAAATCGAGAGAGCGTCTGCAAAATCTTCCCCTGTAGCAATTACTACTTCCGAAATATCAGAAAATTGTCTTGCCACAACTATGGAGGTCTCATATCTATCTTCACCAGCCAACCGGTTTGTATGTATTCCCATATTGTGTAATTGATCACAAAGTTGATCCGCTAACACTCCCGTACCACCGATCAGGATTACTTTTTTTACATTTAAATTGATCAACGTTTGTTTAGTAACATCAGGCAAGCATTTTTTCTGTGCTAAGAGTATTGGTGCATCATATTGTTTTGCCAGGGATACGGCAACCAGGGCATCAGGAAAATTCTCTCCACTAACCAAAATTACATAATCAGATTGGGTCCAACCTTCCCGGGCGATTGAGGTTGCTGTTGCGTAGCGATCTTGACCTGCTAAACGGCATTCATTCCCGGTAGAATAGCCAAAGACAGGAAACGACATCGAAATTATCAGGGTTAGGGTCAGGAAAAAGCTAATCAATAACTTCCTCAACTGCAGCATAGATATTTTCCTCCTTACATCAGCCGAAATCTTCCAAAATCATGTCTTTTTCGGGAATAAAAAAACAAGCATGTTTTGAATCATAGATGCTTGTTTAAGTCTCATCTATGTTTCGGCAGTCTGGCGATCTTAGCATATAGCTTTAGACCCAGGACTTTGCGGCCCATCCTTTCGGATGGTGTGCTATTATCGACATAAATATATTAAATTGAACTTTTGAGATAATAATACGTAAAATAATGACTATTGTCAACTTTATTCGGCATATAATCCATAATCTGGGCATAAACTGCGCTATAATCGGTATATCCATGATCTTATATTTCATTCCCAAATGTCTTCAGATCCGGGACAGCTGGCACTAACATCTATGAATTATTTTTCACTTTTCAATTTCAATATGAAACAGGAAAGGGGCTCAACTATATATTTGGGAATAGGCAGAGATGGTATTTGGCGTACTTGCAAGTTTGACTACCACAAAGATAAAGATCCTGTAGCCACAGGTACCGCTAAAATAATAGCTGCTTCCTTGAAATTCAATACTGTACAAGAGATGAAGGAATATATTGACAAATCCATCTAGTGGCACAGACGATTCCTTTACAGATTTTTTATTTCTTAATATAGAAAAGGTAATAGAGAAGTCTTAATGACTTTTTCTTTAAAAAGTGGTTTATTAAAATAAGAGAAGACCCCTCGCTCGAGGTCTTTTCTTATTTTATAGGAAATAAAATTCACTTCAGCTAAGCTATACCGATGGGCTTTCATCCACTAACCCAATTTTCGAGCCCAAGGCCCTCAACTAGCTCAAATTCACGGACATTATTCGTGACGATAATAAGTCCTTTCGCCTTCGCATGTGCTGCAATCAGCATATCCATAACTCCAATCGGGGTTCCTTGTCGCCGTAACGCTGCGCAAATTTTCCCGTATTCTACAGCCGCTTCATCATCAAATGGCAAAATGTCCACAATGGACAGAAATTGATTTAGTGCAAGCGCGTTTTTTTCCGGGTATGCACTTGCTTCTACGCCATGCATAAGTTCTGCAAGAGTGATTGCGGAAATGGCAACGCCGTCGTCCATGTTCGAATGGAGATTTCTGAGTACATTTTCCGGTTTTTTCTTTATGAGATACACACAGATATTTGTATCCAGCATGTATTTCATAAATTTTCCCTTGGCGCTTGAACACCCTGATTACGTCCGTCTGTAAAGAAATCATCGGTGAAGCTGTTAAGACCGTTAAGAAAGGTTTCCCATGCCTGCTCTTTTGGAAACAACAAAACTGCATTCCCCACTTTTTGAATATATACTTCGTTGCCTGAAAAACGGTATTCTTTTGGCAGCCGAACAGCCTGGCTCTGACCATTGACAAATAATTTCGCAGTTTCCATTTCTAATCACCTCATTTATAGTATATATCGTAGTATATATTTTTTGTCAAGGCTTTGGGAAGGACGGACATAAAAAATAAACGGGTTATCCTTTTGTCATTGATTTGAAGGAGATAGGATTCAAGCCGTTTCACCCTACTCCCACTCGATCGTCCCCGGGGGCTTGGAGGTGATATCATATACAACCCTGTTAACCCCATGGACTTCATTAACAATTCTGTTGGATATTTTCCCCAATAAATCATAAGGCAACTGGGCCCAGTCAGCCGTCATGGCATCATCACTGGTAACCGCCCTTAAAATAATCGGATAGGCATAGGTACGGACATCACCCATTACGCCAACACTCCTAACTGTGGGCAGAACAGCAAAATACTGCCATACATCTCTATTCAGGCCGGCCTGCCGGATTTCGTCGAGGAAAATAGCATCCGCCTCCCGGAGAATATCCAGTTTTTCAACAGTTACTTCTCCTAAAATCCGAATAGCCAGTCCCGGTCCCGGAAACGGTTGGCGCCAGACAATTTCTTCAGGGATACCTAACTCCATCCCGACTTCCCGTACTTCATCCTTAAAAAGCGTCCGTAAAGGTTCTATTAATTGAAATTCCATATCTTCCGGCAAGCCGCCTACATTATGGTGGCTTTTTATATTATGGGAAGTATCTGTACCGCTTTCCACGATATCAGGATAAAGGGTTCCCTGAACAAGAAAATCAACTTGTCCCAGTTTACGCGCCTCATCTTCAAAAAGACGGATAAACTCATTGCCGATTGCTTTACGCTTGGCTTCAGGGTCGGAAGCACCTGCGAGCTTAGTCATAAATCTTTCACGGGCATCAACAAATACCAGGTTTAAATGAAATTGTTCAGTGAAGGTCTTTTTCACCTGTTGAGCTTCATTCTTCCGCATAAAACCATGGTCTACGAAAACACAGGTAAGCTTATCCCCAATTGCCCGGTGCAGCAAGACAGCGGCTACGGAAGAATCCACCCCGCCACTCAAGGCACAGAGCACTTTGCGGTCCCCTACTATCGAACGGATTTGGGTTATTTGGGCTTCAATAAACGAATCCATTGTCCATTCTCCCCGGCAGCCACAAACGTCAAAGAGAAACTTCTTCAGTATCGTTTGCCCATCGGGTGTATGTCGTACTTCAGGATGAAACTGCACTCCGTAAAAACCTCTCTGCTCATCCATCATGGCAGCAACCGGAGTATGTTTTGTGTGGGCTGCCAGGACAAACCCGTCCGGAAGCTTACCTACGGAATCACCGTGACTCATCCAACATTGCCTTTGCCCGCCCAGACCACTCCAGATCCCCGCTTCCTTAACTACCGTGAGTTGGGTCTTACCATATTCGCGGATCTCAGGCTGTTCTATGGTTCCGCCCAATTGAATACTCATTAATTGCATCCCATAGCAGATTCCCAGAATTGGTATTCCCAAATTATAAATTTCCGGATCAGCCAGCGGCGCCTCAGGTTGATTAACACTTGCCGGCCCTCCCGAAAAAATAATCCCTTTAGGATTGCGTGCTTTAATCTCTGCCAGTGGCGTCTTATAAGAAATCATTTCCGAATAAACGTGTGCTTCCCGTACTCTTCGGGCAATCAATTGATTGTACTGCCCGCCAAAATCAAGAACAAGAACTACTTCCTGCGGCATCTTTAATCACCATTCCTTAATAATTAACATAAATGCTTTCCTCTAAAGATATAGGCTGGGCCTGGATTAGTC
>DATMXV010000201.1:0-12500 GCA_035561335.1 Desulfitobacteriaceae bacterium | reverse complement strand
ATAATATCTATTCGCTTTAAGAAAAAATTAACCTTTAGCAAAATTTGAAAAACAGAATTTAAATCCAGGTAAAAAAAAACAAATCAGTTTGCGCAAACAGTGCTTATTTACAGGGATCATTTACAGTGCTTATTCGGGTGATCATTTTAGTGAAGTGATCATTTTAAAGTAATTATTTACAGTAATTATTTATCCTGAATACGAATTATATTGTATCATAAAATTCCCCTGGTTCCCATAAAGGACAATCGCACATATCATATTGCAGGCCGCAAATATTTTCTTGGCAGCAACTGGAATCTCTGGCTGTGAATGGGACGGTGCGGAACGATGATCGTAATTGAGCAATTGACAAAGATCTATCCGGGGGGAAAAGGGATCAAAAACCTTGGTTTTTCGGTAAAACAAGGGGAAGTCTTTGGTTTTCTGGGGCCGAACGGCGCAGGCAAAACGACAACTATCCGAGTCCTGATGGGTTTTCTCCGGCCGGATTATGGAACTGCCGCAATCAAAGGAATGGATACCTGGCGGGAAAGGACAGAGCTGAAAAGGCTTATCGGCTATCTCCCGGGGGAACTCCGCTTCTTTGCCAGGCTCACCGCTCAGGAACTGCTGGAACTTTTAATCAGGATGCACGGCAACAGTCCCCGGATCAAGGAAAATTGCCAAAAATTAAGCCGGCTGTTCGATTTGGATATCCGCCAGCCGGTCCGCAAAATGTCTAAAGGAATGAAACAAAAATTAGGAATTATTTCCGCCTTTATGCTTGAGGCCGGGGTCCTGCTCCTGGATGAGCCTACTTCGGGCCTGGACCCGCTGATGCAAAAGGTTTTTCTCGATTTGCTCTTTGCCGAAAAAGAGAAAGGGACGACAATTCTCCTGTCTTCCCACCAGTTTTCGGAAATAGAAAAAACCTGTGCCCGGGCAGGGATTATCCGGGAAGGGGAATTAACGGCAGTCCAGGATATTGCTCAGTTGAAAAAGCTGAGACGCCAGACCTTTGATATCCGGGCCGAAAATGAAGAGGCTGCCGAGTTTTTACGGCAAAGTGAACTGCCTCTGATTGCCGGGGAGGGACTTAATTTTACCGTGGCGATCAGCGGTGATCTGGATATTCTCTGGAAAACCCTGGCCCAAACCCAGATCAACGGGTTCCAGCAGCGGACCCTGGAACTGGAAGAAACCTTTATGCAATATTACCGTTAATGCCGCTTATTTTTGGGCCTCTGATTCCGCTTATTTTAGACCGTTAATAGCCGCTTATTATATACCGTTAATTCCGTCGTTAATGCCGCTTATTTCAGACCTCAGGTTGGGAGACAGGATCTATGCTGATTAATCTGCCGTTTTTCCAAGCGATGTTCAAACAACAATCTGCCGGGATGTGGAAAGTCTCGGCCGGAATTGTGCTTTATGAAGGACTGTTAACCTGGGTTTACCCGGCTATCTCCAAGAGCACGCCCGCCGTAAGCGAGATTGTTGAGGCTTTTCCCTCGCCGGTTAAAGTTGTTTTCGGCGTTTCGCCCGAGGCCGGAACAGATACCTTTGCCGCCTATATTTCCAGCCAGTTTTTTTCCCGGATTTGGACAATGGTCATGGCGGCCTATGAAATCAACACCGCCAATGCCCTGGTGGCGGAGTTGATTGCCGACGGTTCCCTGGCCTTCCCCTTGTCCGCTCCCGCAGGGCGCAGCGAGATTTTAACCACCCAGGCGGCAGTGCTCTCGGCCAACAATATCTTATTAACAGCTCTTACTCTGAGCGCTTTATTTATGGACGCCGCCATTTTCGGGATTAAAATCGAGCATGGAAAATACTTAAAGTTTGCCTTGCTCTCCCTGGCTTTTTTCTCAACGATCGGCAGCTATTCTTTCCTCTTTTCCGTCCTGGCGGAGAAAGAAAAATCTTCAGCTTATGCTTATGGCCTGACAGCTGTCTTTTATGGGCTTGATGTTCTGGCCGGGCTGGCGGCTAAACTGAGCTGGGCCGGAAGATTGTCCCTTTTCCGGCTGCTGAAACCCCAGGAAGTTCTGGAAGGGACAATTCAGCCTGGCGGGATAACAACCGCCTTATTCCTGAGCGCCGGCCTGGTCCTCTATCTGGCTGTCCGGGTTTTTGAGAACAAGGACCTGCCTCTCTAAAAGGCCCCTGGAAAACCACTGTAAAAAAGGGTTAAACCAAGAGTCCTTCATAAGATAAATTCCGGTATCTCTGCAAGGCGCGAATGGCCGTGAGCGCTGTTGTGAGCGGTTCTTCGTAATTCCAGCCCTTGGCATAAATTCCCCGGTATGACGAGGCAAAAGAACCGTTATCCCTTTGGGCCCCCAGAAGATTTTCGATTCCTTTTTCCAGGACAACTCCCGGGACAACCCTGGTATTGCGCATTAAAGCCGATAGGGCCAGGCCGGTTTCCACCACCGAACCCCAGCCGCCTTCATTATTCCGGGCCTGTAAAATGAACTCCAGGCTTTTCTTATTGGCCTCTAAAATCTGGCGGGTATTGAGCCAGCGCACCCAACTGTATCTCGTCTTACCCAAGAGCTCCATAGCTTGGGCGGTGCTGTAAACCGGACCTTCAAACCAGGAGGCCGGAAAGGCGCCCCGCTCATCCTGCTGGGCTAAGACCCACTTGACGCCAAGGCGGATTTGCTCTTCCTGGGAATGGGCGCGCCGCCATAAAGCCTCCAGAACATGAATACTTACGTCAACACTCTCAATATATACCGGGAACTCTGAGGAAACAGCGGGAGGCGCGCTCTGAAAAGCGGGAAATGTTCCCCAGCTTCCATTCTGGTTTTGCAGGCGTTTAAGAAGCTCAATCCCTGCCTGATTCTCTGCCCCAACCTGCTGGAGGCCGATCAAGGCTACGGCCGTATCGTCTAAATCAGGATGGGTAAACGGGGGGGTACTGCCGAAACTGCCGTCCCTGTTCTGCCCCTCCTCTAACCAGGCGGCAGCCGGAGCCAGCCAGGGGATATCTGTGACCCGCTGAACGGTTTCCCCGAAGACACTCAGGGCCCAGCCCACAGCCCACGATTTCAGTTGGCCGAAGGCCGGCCAGCCCCCGCCGGGATACTGCTCCCGGACCAGCCAGCGTCCGGCTTTGGCCGTTTGTTCGGGACAGCCGCCTTTGCGCAGGAGCGCCAGGACCGCCAGGCTGGTAGCGATAATATCTTCCGACCAGGAACCGTCAGGCATTTGGGCCTGGAGAAGATAGCGGCTCCCTTGCCTGATTCCCTGCGAATGCTCTGAAGTAAGCAGGGAGGCGGCAACCACAACCGGCCGGCCGTAGACCGGCAGCTTTGTCAGGACCTTTTCTTCGAGAATGGCCGGAAGCAGGATCTCCTCCGGCGCCGGGCCTTCAAGACCGGGCACCACCGTTTGCCCTAAAGCTAAAATATTTTGGGAGAATTGGCGGGCCTCAGTTAACAGTTTAATCTTGGCCCGCCACCCTCCCTGACTTACACTGAGGACCATTTCCGCCAGCCGGCTTATCTCTTCATCCGCCTGGTCCCCGGGAAATTTTCCCCATCCGGCCCGCCGGTTCAGGCGCAGCCACTCAACTCCGTTCAAACAGGCTTTCTCAAATCCCCGGCCCAGCACCTGCAGGGCAAGCGCCGCCAGGGCAGTGGCCCCCGGGCTGGGCGAGACACTATGGGCTTCATCAAGCTTGCCCGCTAAAATTTGCTCTACTCCCTCAACAACATAGCGGGACGCCTTCTTAAGCCCCTCCCTGGTTTCTTCATTAAGCTTCAAGACCCGCTCCCTCCTTCCCTGAATCCTGCGTCGGAACATCTGCTTAATCTTATTGGGATATTTTTTATATCTATTCAGGAAGAGCGGAATCTAGTCACAGGTGATTTTATTTTTCTTCAGGCTTAGAAGCAAAGAAATAATGAGATACCTTGAAAAGCAGGGGCGTAGTTTCAATTTTTTCAAACCCCGCGGCGGCCAGTAGTTCCCCGATTTCCCCTTCGGCCGGCAGGCCGCTGAATCCCTGATGGCAGGCCAAAAAGAAGCTCATTAAATTTTGCGGGACATGGGTGCGTAAAACCGGGACTGAAGAAGTCAGCCCTCTCAAGGCGGTCAGGATCCCGATCCGGCCCCCGGGCTTAAGCATTTTTTTCAGATGCCGCAAAAGTTCCAGGCGTTTTTCGCCGCTGAAATAATAGATACTGTTGTGCAAGAGGCAGCAGTCAAATGCTTCCTGAGCGAAAAAATCAAAGATATCGGCACAGACAAATTGCAGGCGTTCCTGAAATTTCCCCCGGCCCTCTTGGGCCCGGGCACAGGTGCTGGGATTAATTTCCAGACCTACTCCGCTTAACCCGGGGAAGACAGTCAGAAGCTTTTTTAAATAAACTCCCTCCCCGCAGCCGACATCCAATACTTTCCGCCAGTTCTCCTTGGCGCACCTGCTTCTCAGAACAGGCCAGACAAAGATTTCCGAGGAGCGCGCAGCCCGGGAGACAAGCTCGTCTTTCAAAGCATTATCCAGGTCCCGGCGTTCACTCTCACCGGCAATCAAGCCCGGCAATTGGCTGAAACAAGGTCCCCAGTAAAGGACAAGTTCCTTATAGAGAGCTTCCAGGCCCAGGTCACGAAAGCGGAGGAGGGATTTTCCGGACTTTGCCAAACGGTAGGTTTCCTGATCATGGACCAGCAAATTATGGACAACTGCCTGGGTCAGCCAATGCTCCAGCAAAACAGGATCCCACTCCGGATGAGCGCCTAAAAGCGCGGGCAAGGTTTTTTTCTCTTGCAGCTCCTCCCAGAGCCGTAATTCAAAACCACTGTAGACAAGCCAGAGAAAGCCCAGGTTTTCCATCAGGGCAACCGTTTTGCCCAGCAGACCTAATATACCGGACTCCATTAAACTCACCATCCCTTTTGCTTTCAGAGGCCTGATTCTTTTCAGGCCCTGATTTTTCTCAATTCATGTTACTGCTCCCGGCCTCACTTTATGCCAGATTAAAAGTTAATTTCATAATGTTTGCAACTCCCTCTGAATAGGTATTAAGGGAGACTTAGCGCAACTGCCTGGATATTTTTTTCGAAAAAAAAAGGGAGCGGGTGAACAGCCCATGAAACAACAACTCCGGCTCTTCCATCAGCTGGATTCTGAACTAAGGCTGGTTGAAAATGAGCTTTTCCAATTCATTAAAACTGATTTTCCGACGCTGCGGGAATCAGCAGTCCATTTACTTGCGGCCGGAGGTAAACGTTTAAGACCGGCCTTTACCCTGTTAGCCGGAAAATTTTACAGTTCTTCAGATAATAAACTCCTGCCGGCGGCGATGGCTTTGGAACTCATCCACATGGCAACCCTGGTCCACGATGATATTGTCGATGCTTCCACAACCCGCCGCGGGCGCCCGACAGTCAAGGCCCAGTGGGGAAATACAGTCTCCGTGCGGACCGGTGATTATTTGCTCGCCAAATCCCTGGAACTGATTGCAGAGATCAACCAGCCGGATGTTTCCCGGATTTTAGCCAGGGTCAGTATTGAGATGTGCAAGGGGGAAATTCAGCAAATCAAGACATTATTCGATACCAGGCAAAACCATAAACAGTATTATTACAGAATTAAAAGAAAAACAGCCTTGCTGATCCAGGCAAGCTGTCTGACAGGCGGAATTGTGAGCGGCGCGCCCCGGAAAGAGGTTTGGGCCCTGGGGGCCTATGGACATTCTCTGGGAATCGCTTTTCAGATAGGCGATGATATTCTGGATATCACTGCCGAGACAGCGGAACTGGGTAAGCCGATTGGCGGGGACCTGCGCCAGGGAGTTATCACCCTGCCGATGATCATCGCGCTCAAACACTCGCCCCAACGGGAAAAACTTCACCTGCTTCTTGGCAAAAAAAATAAGACCAAGCCGGAAGTAGACCTGTCCATCAGCCTGATTAAAGAAGCCGCTGTCATAAACGAAGCAATGTCCTGGGTAGATCTTTATGTAAATAAAGCCAAAGGATATCTGGAAAATCTCCCGCCCCTGCCGGCCCGGAAAGCCCTTGAAGAACTGGCGGAGTTTATCCGCACCCGCAAATTTTAAATATCCCCTGAATTCTAGAATGCGATTATACTGGTGGAGAATTCCGCTTAATGCTCTCTCTGCAATAGTTGCTTAATACTTTTTGCAGTAAAATCATTATTAAATTACAAAAAAAACCCTTAAGGAAACATTAGGGAAGCTAAAGGAATAATATATTTTAAAAGGTTTTAAAGGCAGATGAGTATCAGGATCTCAAAATTTGCCTGAATAGCTTGTTTTGAACAAAGGTTTAGGAGCCAAAAGTCGTGGAAAACGTTATGCTGCGTCATCTTCTCCGTTATCAGGAGATTGTCTCTGTCCTGCTCAGAAACGGATTTGGATTTTTAGTTTTTGAATACCTTGCTTTAGAAAGCAAATGGACAGCCGCCAAGCCGGACTTAATTCAACTCGGGCAGTCCATTCGCCAAATCCTTGGCGAATTGGGACCGGTTTTTATAAAAATCGGCCAATTTGCCGGCACACGGCCGGATATCGTTCCGGAACCGATTATCAAAGAACTGGAAAAACTTCAGGATAAAGCCCCCCTGGTTCGCTTCGAAGATATCAGACTGGTGATTGAAAAGGAACTGGGCGCTCCAATTAAAAAGCTTTTTTCTGAATTCGATCCGGCGCCCCTGGCCGCAGCCTCAATCGGTCAGGTTCATTATGCCATCCTCCATAGCGGTGAACCTGTTGTTGTAAAAGTACAACGCCTCAATATTACGAATGTTGTTCAAACAGATTTAGAAATCATCAAGGATATCCTAACCCTGATCGGGCGGCGCTTTCCCAAAGTGCAAGATTATCAGCTTCCGAACATTCTCCGGGAATTTTCCGGGTGGCTGGAAAAAGAACTTGATTACCGGATTGAAGGAACTAACGCGGAGAAAATCGCCGGCGGAATAAAAAAAAATCCCCGGGTAATTATCCCTCATATCTACTGGGATTTTACCACCAGACGTGTTCTGACCATGGCTTATATCGACGGAGTCAAGCTTAATGACCGCCAAAAAACAGCAACCCTAAATGACCGGAAAAAAATTGCCGTCAACCTCAGTAAAGCCTTGTTTCTGCAAATCCTGAGAGGCGGCTGCTTCCATGGCGACCCCCATCCCGGTAACATTTTTGTTTTATCCGGGGGGAAAATTGCCTTTGTTGATTTTGGGATCGTCGGGAATCTAAACCGGGAAATGAAAAGCAGGTTTCTAAATATAATCTGCGCCTTGACCCGGCGCAATCCGAAACACCTGGCAAAAGCCCTCCTGGAATTAGGCGCCGGACCTCAGAATATCGCTCAGGAGCGCCTGCAAGGGGATTTAGACAGGACGGTTAAGAAACATTTAAACGTCCCTGTCAGCCAAATCTCTTTTCCGGAACTTGTCAATGACCTTTGGCAGCTGGCTTTTCGTCACCGGATAGCAATCCCTGCTGATTTTATTTTACTGGGGAAATCTCTGCTGACGCTTGAGGGACTTATTTACGAACTTGACCCTTCCCTTTCAGTGGCCGAGCTTGTAAAGCAATTCCGCTGCTTGTACCTCAAGGAACGCTTGTTTGCTTTTTGGGAAAAGAAAAAATGGGATCTGCCTTAATATCATTGTCCGGTTTTTTTAAACCTGACCAGATACCGCTTCCGGATAAAGATATGTCTGCATATAGTCATAGACCTCGAGAAGATGTTCCCCCGGCAGGTTTTCCGAAATTTCCTTAATAAGCGCCGAAGCCTGAGCTAAAATTTCCTCAACCACCGGCTTGGTAATCTGCTCATTTCTGGCCGCCCAGGCCAAACCCATCAGCCTGCCAAAAGTTTCACATTTCTCCTGGATTGACCGGGGAACTCCGGCCAGTTCCGCGCCGATCCGGGCCGCCAAGCCGGTCAGGCTTGCCGTTCCATTTTCCAAGATCCTTAATTGTTCTTCAATTTCCAGGTTTTGCTCCCTGGTCAGCCACCGGTTGACAGCCCCTTTACTCAGGGTAACAATCACTCCCGCCAAGGGCGCCAAATAATCAAGCAGCCCTGCCCGGGACAATCCCCAAAAAAACTTGCCAAATAAAAAGTCCCCGACGAGCACCGGAAACTGCCGCAGTTCAGCAGCGGGATCATCATCATCCCGCAGGAGATTATGTACTTTATCCGCCAGGTAGATATATTGGATAATTATTGCTAAAGTCATGGCCTTTTTACCCTGATAACCACAGGCCTTGCTGACCGCCAGGATTATGCCGGGACAGGCATTATCATCCAGTTCATCTGTCACCAGGTGGACAAGGTCCTTATACCGGGCTAACTCAGAGCCGATATCGTCACGGAAAAGTTCCTGAACTTCCTGCAACTCCTCCCGGAAACTAAGCTTAGGTCCAGTCATCAAGAATTACTCCCTTCATTCTTTCCAAAAACCTTTAACCATTGATAGTGGGTATTGCGCTGCACGGCCAGATAACCGGCATCTTCAATACAGCGGATAATTTCCGGCAAGGGGACCGAGGTTTGCACGCCGGCCGACCTGACAACATTTTCTTCCAACATGGTGCTGCCGAAATCATTAGCCCCAAAAAATAAAGCTGCCTGGGCCATTTTGGCGCCCTGGGTTACCCAGGAAACCTGAATATTCGGGACATTGTCCAGGAGCAGGCGGGCGACAGCCAGGGTCCTTAAATAATCCGTCCCTGTACTGCCTTCTCCGCCAAGTTCCGTATTACCGGGGGCAAAACTCCAGGGAATAAAGGCTGTAAAGCCCCCGGTTTGGTCCTGGGCCTCCCGGACCCGGAGCAGATGCAAAATCCGTTCCGCCCTGGTTTCCACATGACCGAACATCATGGTCGCTGTTGTCTTCATACCCAACAGATGGGCAGTGGTCATTACTTCCAGCCACTGCCGCCAGCTGATCTTGCCAGGGCTGATCAATTGCCGCACCCGGTCAACAAGAATTTCCGCTCCGCCGCCGGGGAGAGAATCCAAGCCGGCAGCCTGCAGGCGCTCCAGGACCGTTTTAATGCTCAAACCGCTTTTTTGGGCCAGGTCCCAGATCTCCGGCGGACTAAAGGAATGAATATGGATCTGATAATGACTCTTGATGTCCCGCAGCATCTTCTCAAAATAGGCTAAATCAAGCCCCGGATGCAAACCTCCCTGAATCAGGAGCTGGGTCCCGCCCGCCTCCAGGGTTTCCGCTATTTTGGCGTCTAACTCCGCAGCGGACAAAACATAGCCTTCCCCATCTCCTTCCGCCCGGTAAAAAGCACAAAATTTACACTTGCAGGCACAAATGTTTGTGTAGTTGATATTCCGGTCAATCACAAAAGTAACTGCTTTTTGGGGGTGAAGCTGCTGCCTGACCAGCGAGGCTGCCTGGCCGAGTTCCAGCAGCCCTGCTTCTTCCAGGAGGCGGAGGCCCTCCTCGGCAGACAAACGTTTCCCCGCCAGGCGTTTTTCGATGATTGAGAGAATTCCCGGTTTCATCCCATGTCTCCTTATCGATGTTCGATATCCGGTGTCCGATGTTCGATATCCGATGTCCGATGTTCGATGTCCGATGTCCGATGTTCGATGTCCGACGATCAATATCTGATATGCGTGGCTTAACCCTTGATCCGACTTCTGACTACCGGCTTCTACCTCTGACTTCTGACTTCTGACTTCTGACTTCCGGCCTCTGGTTTCTGGCTTCCGGCTTCTGGTTTCTGGCTTCCGGCTTCTGGCTTCTGGTTTCAGTATACTTTCAGAATCCGGTAAAAGGTATCCCGTTCCAAAGGATCCCGGCCGGCCTGGCGAATCAGATTAACCAGGTCCTCTTTCCTCATCGCCTGCCTGGTTTTGATCCCGGTCGCATGAATAATCCGTTCTTCAGCCACAGTCCCGTCCAGGTCATCGACCCCGAAATGCAATGATACCTGGGCTAGTTTGGGGCCAAGCATCATCCAAAAAGCCTTAATATGGTCAAAATTATCCAGCATAATCCTGGAAACCGCCAGCATTTTAAGGTCCTCGCAACCGGTTGTCCCGCCGGGCGCAATCCTGTCTTCCAGTTGGGTGTTCCCCGGGGAAAACGGGAGTAAGATAAAGGCCAAAAAACCGGCTGTCTTATCCTGTAATTCCCGCAGTTTCAGGAGATGCTCGATCCGTTCCGGCCCGGTTTCCAGATGCCCGTAAAGCAGCGTCGCGTTCGTCCGGATCCCCAGGCTGTGGGCTGTTTCGTGAATCTCAAGCCAACGCTCGCCTGTTAGCTTGTTGGGGCAGATCAGGGCCCGGACGCGCGGCGCAAAAACCTCAGCTCCTCCCCCCGGCAGAGAATCCAGACCGGCCTGTTTCAGGTCCGTCAAGACCTGCCTGAGGGAATAACCGGTTATCTGCGTAAAATAATCTATCTCCACGGCCGTAAAAGCCTGCAGGCAGGCCTGCGGTAAAATCCTCCTGATGCTTTGCAGCATCTTTAAGTAATAGTCATAAGGCAGTTCCGGATTTAAGCCGCCGACAAGATGGATCTCCGAAATATTTTCGCCTGCAGCCAGCCCGGCCTTTTCTTCGATCTCCGCTAAAGTGAGGGTAAAAGCGCGCCCGTCTTCTTTAGGAACGCCATAAGCACAAAAACGGCAGAGATTAACACAAACATTCGTATGGTTAATATGCCGGTTCACAATAAAGTAAGTTTTATTGCCGTTTTTGCGCTCCCGCACCAGGTTGGCCATATAACCAAGCGCCAATAAATCTTTGCTTTCCCAAAGCCGTACTCCGTCGGCAAAACTCAGGCGTTCCCCTTTTTCCACCAGCTTAATCAGGTCTTTTAATTCACTTTCCAGAAAAAACGCAGTCATCTCAACACCCTATCCCTTGTCCTCAAGAAAACAGCCGCCGCCGGGAAACATAAAGATGCATATGAAAGTAATCTTAATATGTATATTAATAGATAAACAAATCTATTACGGTAAAAACAAGCAGGGCTATGCTCAGGTAACCGTTCAGGTTAAAGAATGCCGCCCCGACCCGGGATAAATCCTGAGCGGAAACAATCCGGTGCTGCCGGTAAAGGAGAATAACCGCTGCCGCAATCCCTAAATAGTAGGACCAGGATAAACCTTGCCAAACCCCGACGGCAATCAGGAACAGGGGGGCGAGGGTATGCAGGAAGGCGGAAATCTGCAAACCCCTCTTTAAACCGAATCTGGCCGGGATTGAGTGCAGGCCTTCCTTTTGATCAAACTCCAGGTCCTGGCAGGCATAAATAATGTCAAAGCCTGCGGTCCAGGTCATTACCCCTAAACCAATCAGGACCGGAGGGATTGCCCAATGACCGGTTATCCCGATCCAGGCGCCCATCGGCGCCTGGCTCAAAGCAATTCCCAGCACAAAATGGCAAGCCCAGGTAAAACGTTTGGTATAGGAATAAAAAACCAGAACAATAACTGCTACCGGCATGAGCTGCAAAGCCAGGAGGTTAAGCTGATAGGCGGAATATCCCAGCAATAAAAAAGAAAGCAGCACACAAAGATAAACCTCGGCGCTTTTTAATTCCCCTGCAGGCAAAGCCCTGGCTGCTGTCCGGGGATTACGGGCGTCAATCTGCCGGTCAATGAGACGGTTAAGGGACATCGCTGCGGTCCTGGCCCCGAACATCGCCAGGGTAATCCAAAACAATTGCCCGAATGTCGGAAAACCTCCCCGGTACAGGGAACGCGCCGCCAAAAACCCGCCAAGATAAGCAAAGGGTAAAGCGAAAACCGTATGTTCGAATTTAATCATTTGCAAAAATATTTTTAGTTTATTCAGTTTATTCACTTCCTGCCTTTAAGATAATTATAATAATTATAACACCTGAGACCATAACAATTATCCCCGTTTTGCTATTATCTCCAAAATTATTCAATAAAAAGTCCCCGGCCTGAACAAATATAATAGGCTTTGCGACATCTCGTAGTCACAAAGCCTAGTTAGCCGGCGCAATTCTTAGTCCGGAGTAAAATAAATATCCCCCCTAAAGATTTACTGCCTCCTTGGAAACTTTCCTGATTCCCCGTTTTACTTCCGTTGCCATCATATGACCCGCCTGAAAATTCTCACTTACATAATTACAGGCATCCCAGGGATTGACTCGATCCCCGCATGTGAAGACGTCAACAGCAGCATAACCAAGTTCAGGCCAAGTATGGATTGCTAAATGCGATTCGGAAATAACAACTACCCCACTGATTCCCTGAGGACTGAACTTATGGAATACCACCTCGCGTATTTCGGCGCCTGATTCCAGGGCCGCGTTGACCATTATAGCTTCGACCTTCTCCCGATCATTCAGGATCTCGAAACTACACTCATAGATTTCAGCCAACACATGACGTCCCAGACAATTTTTCAATATCATCTTTGCCCCCTTTATGTTTAAAAATAGGAAGGAATCCGAGCCGGACAGACAATACCCGGTGGCTCAAATTCCAAACTAAATTGTAAACATTATGACAGTAGTTGTCAACTAA